>CAYIRS010000162.1:0-1523 GCA_964365895.1 uncultured Gammaproteobacteria bacterium | reverse complement strand
CGCCGGTTCAAATCCGGCTACCCCGATAAGCGAATAAAAATTTTTATATAAAATTTTAACATGGCCAAAAGATTATTTATCGCCATTCCATTTAGTGATAGCGTGGTTAAAAAATTGGCAGAATATGGCAATAGCTATAATTCAAACGACATCAATTGGACCGAAGAAAATAATTTGCATATCACCGCGCATTTTTTGGGCAATGTTGATGAAAATTTAATTCCAATTATTGACCAAACTTTGAATAAATTAATTTCTGCGAGAAGGCGGTTTATTCTTAACTATAATAAAATTTTATTGGCGCCGCCCGGCCGAACGCCGAACATGCTTTGGGCGGTATTTTTTCCCAGCCAAGAATTTTCCGCTTTATGTAATTTGGTTTCCTCGGCTTTAGGCAATATTGTTAATAATAGAGATCACAATCAGCCCATACCGCACATTACCTTGTGTCGATTTAAAAATGGTTTTGCTGCTAACCGAGTCAGAGTGAAACAAATTAAATTGGATAATATTTTAGTTTCCAAATGCCAGCTCATAGAGTCAAATTTAACGCCCAACGGCCCGATTTATAAAATATTATTTGAATACAATTTAAACGGATAATTATGAACAATTCTAATTTGGTTGAAAAATTAAAAGTTGATGGATTTCTAAAAATGCCGGCCATTATTAGCGCCTTTCAAAAAATTGACCGGGCGGATTTTGTTTTGCCCCAATATTCAAACGAGGCGTATGAAGATTATCCCTTGCCCATCGGCCACGGGCAGACGATTTCCCAGCCGGCGACCGTGGCTTTTATGCTGGAATTATTACAGCCGAAAATCGGCGAAAAGATTTTGGACATTGGCGCGGGGTCGGGCTGGGCCACGGCTTTGTTGGCGGAAATAGTCGGTAAAGACGGCAAGGTTTATGGCCTGGAGATTATTCCTGAATTGGTTGAATTGGGAAAAAATAATTTAGGCAAATATAATTTTAACAACGCGGAAAATTTATTAGCCGGCGAAAAATTGGGCTTGCCGCCAAAAGCGCCGTTTGATAAAATTTTGGTTTCGGCCGCGGCCGAGGAAATTCCCCAAGAGCTTATGGCTCAATTGAAAATCGGCAGAGGCATTATGGTTGTGCCGGTTAAAAATTCAATTTTTAAAATTACTAGAATCGCAGAAGATAAATTTCAGGCCGAGGAATTTCCCGGTTTTGTTTTTGTGCCTTTAATTCATTAACTATTGAAAAAATAGATAATTTTTGTTAAAATAATTTTAATTTGCGAGAGTAGTTCAGTTGGCTAGAACGTCTGCCTTCCAAGCAGAAGGTCGCGGGTTCGAACCCCGTCTCTCGCTCCAGAATTAAACTTTCTGATTTTTGGCTGACGAGTTCCCTGCCTTGACAACCAATTTACTCGGCATTAAACTGAATATAGATAATAAAATTTTAATAGAAAGGTCGGCAGATTAATTAATTAGGTTAACTTTGTTAAATCCTGCTTTGCGGGAATTTTACTGAAAGTAAAATTATTTAACAGGGTT
>CAYIRS010000161.1:0-1530 GCA_964365895.1 uncultured Gammaproteobacteria bacterium | reverse complement strand
GGCCGGGCGAATATGAAACCAAGGGCGTTTTTATTTATGGCATACCCGCTTGGCATGATAATAAAGAGGGTGAAGAGATGGGCAGCACTATTATGTACCGCCTGATCGCGGAAAATATGAACATCCTGCATCTTGGGGATTTGGGCGATTTGCTCACCGACGAGCAAATAGAAAAAATCAACGAAGTGGATATTCTGCTTATACCCGTGGGGGGTATATATACGATAGACGGCAAAAAGGCCAATGAGATAATTTCTCAATTAGAGCCGCGACTCGTCATTCCCATGCATTATAAAATCCCGGGCTTAAAAACCCGTACCGAGCTCCACTCGGTAGACCAATTTATCAAGGAGTCGGGCCTGCCCGTGGAAAAAATGGACAAGTTGAAAATTGCCAAAAAGGACTTGCCCCAGGAAGAAACCAAGATTATTTTATTAAGTATTTAATTATGCCGAACAAAGCGCGAAAGCACAAAAACACAAAAACACGGGGGCGCGAAAACAAAAAAACACGGCTGCCAATAAAAAACATGCGAGCCCGCGCCGCGACAGACAATCAAACAAAGACAAACATTCCCGAAACCACAATCACGGGGAAAAAATATGTGACTATCAATGAAAATAATCCAGCCGTGGAAGCCAAAATAAAAATAATTTGGCTGGTGGTCATTGTTTTGGCCATCGGCTTGCTAACTTTTTGGTTTTGGACCTTAAAAAATAATTTGGGCCAATCCCGCCTCTCGCGAGAAGCGGGGCTGGCCGAGCTTTCCAGAGGAATTGAGTCAACCATTGCCGATATCACCGCCAACTTGAAAGACACCAAAAAAAACATAGATGAACAACAAAAATCATTGATGGACGGGCAGGAATTGGAAAAAATCAAGGAAGAGGTGTTAAAGCAAATTCAGCTCAATCTTGATAGCAGCAGTTGGCCCCAGCATACTTCGGCAAACCTCGGCCTTTCTCTCCAATACCCAACTGATTGGCAAAAACATGAGGACAATAAATCGCTGAACTTGAAAATTCTCAAGGCCACAGACGCCAAAACCAATATCATCGGCCAAATTGCGATTACCAAAGTAGCCAACCCCAAAAATATTCCTTTAATTAAGTGGTTGGAAGCGAAAAAAGATGAATTAAAAAATTATTCAACCGACAATAAAATATTTTATCTTGATGGCCAGCCGGCCCTAAAATATATCTTAAAAAATTCCGGCCGCAATCTTGATTGGCTCGTATTTATCGGCTTTAATAAAAACATTTATCAGATAAGCGCGGCGGTTAACGAGGGCGGCGGCTTATATGAGCCAATAATAGATAAGATCTTATCTACCATTGAATTCACAAAATAATTTTTAAATTTTAAAAATTCTAAATTCTAAATTCTAAATCCTAAATAAATCCAAATGTTCAAAATTCAAAACAATTCTAAAATGATAATTTTTTCAGAGCTTTCGGATGGATTTTGAATCTGTTTAGAGTTTGTGATTTTGAGTTTGTAATTTGTTTAGAGTTTAGAATTTAGAGTTTA
>CAYIRS010000160.1:0-1541 GCA_964365895.1 uncultured Gammaproteobacteria bacterium | reverse complement strand
AAATTTAAATATTGCCCGTATAGACATAATTCAAGCCGGCTTTTTGGCCTATTTTTTGCGCTTTTAAAACCAGATCGGGGCGGGTGGCCGGCAAGTTAATCAATCTGTAGGCGGGGTAAAAAGCGGAAACGTGCCAGGGGGTCTCCGGGCCCAATTTTTGAGCCATAAAATTGGCGATGTCTGACAGCTCTTTTTCCGAATCATTAAGGGTCGGAATTATAAGCGTGGTTACTTCTAAATGTATTTTACGCGCCTTAAGCCAGATTAAATTATCTAAAACCGGTTTTAATTTGGCGCCGCAAATTTCATTATAGCTTTTTTCCCGGAAAAATTTTAAATCAATATTACAAGCGTCTAAATATGGCGCGATTATTTCTAAACATTCTTTGGACATATAGCCATTGGAAACCCAAATATTTTTAAAGTTGTTTTTCTTGGCTAATTTCATGCAAGCCAGCGCGAATTCCGCGAAAATAGTGGGCTCGGTATAAGTATAGGATATTGACGGGCAGTTATTTTTAATGGCTTCTGCCACCACATTTTGAGCGGTTTTTTCAATTATTTTGCCGCCCACTAAGTCGGGATTATTTTTTATCTGGGAAATATCGGCATTTTGACAGTGCCGGCAGCGGAAATTACAGCCGGCCGCCGCGATTGAGTAGGTAAATGTCCCGGGTAAATAATGATACAGCGGTTTTTTTTCCATGGGGTCAATGTGCTCGGCAATGATCTTGCCGTAATTTAAAGAAAATAAAACACCGTCAATATTTTTTCTGACCCAGCATTTTCCCAAGTCATTGTTTTTAATCAAGCAAAAATGATTACAGAGATGGCACTGCGTGTTTTTGTTATTTAATTTCCTATATAAAATCGCTTCTTGCATAATCTAATTCTACCATAAGAATTCATGCCAGTATAATGAGAATGAGATAGTTGCTAAAATAACGCCAATTTGCTAAAATTCAGGCAGTGAAATAGTTTTGCCACCATCTCGGCTAACAAATCCTTATGCGAATAAATTTAAGTGATTTTCAAGATAGGGTGAAAAGAGAAGATTCAGACGGAAATGATCCAAGATTTGAAAATGAAAAATTCGGCCAGATTAACCGGATTAAAAAGAGGTCTGGTTTTAAAAAATTCTGCGCTTGCTGTTTCTTGGCCATAATAATCATTATTATCATTATCTACGGCACCATCAGATTTGTCGTCGGGCCTGTTGTCCAAAATATAAATTCACTGCCCGGCGACTTTCCCAAAGAATTCGCTTTTTATAAAATAGAAGAGGCCAAAATCCAAGCCCAGACCCCCCAAAGCCGGGAGAAGCTGTTGAAAATTTTAAAATCAACGCCCAATTGGCTTATTGTCCCTTTCTGGGATTACCTTTCCAATAATTTAAAATTAAAATTGGTGGAAAATTTCGGTAAGAATATTAATCTGCCGTCTGATTTTTCCGTCTCCGACTTCAAAAATATCCTCAATTCAAATAATCTTGATAAAACAAAAACCATCTCCATTTCTTGGAATGAATTAGATAAAACAAA
>CAYIRS010000159.1:0-1565 GCA_964365895.1 uncultured Gammaproteobacteria bacterium | reverse complement strand
ATCCCTTCTTCCACCGCGGCCTTTGTGGCATTAAGCGCGTCTTCAATTTTAAACTTGCGGGTTTTCATTTCCGTTTCGGTAAACGCGCCGACTTTGATTACCCCCACGCCGCCAGCCAAGCGCGCCACCCGCTCCTGCAATTTTTCTTTTTCGTATTCGGAATTAGAAATTTTTAATTCATTCTTAATTTGGGCGATGCGGTCAGCAATTTTTTGCTTATCCCCGGCCCCGCCCACTATCGTGGTGTATTCTTTGGTGGCAATAACTTTTCGAGCGCGGCCAAGCTGATTTATTTCGGTCTTATCCAATTTTAGCCCTAAGTCTTCACTAATCATTTGCCCGTCAGTTAACACGGCAATGTCCGCCAGCATTTCCTTGCGGCGGTCGCCAAAGCCCGGCGCTTTAATCGCCAACACATTAAATGTCCCGCGGAGCTTATTAACCACAAAAGTGGCCAAGGCCTCGCCATCAATTTCATCCGCGATTATCACCAAATCCTTTTTGCCGGATTGCGCGACTTTTTCCAGAAGCGGCAAAACATCCTGCACAGAACTGACTTTTTTATCCGTAATTAAAATGTAAGGATTTTCCCAGACCGCTTCCATTCTCTCGGCATTCGTAATCATGTATGGATTTACAAAACCTTTGTCAAAACGCATGCCCTGAACCACTTCCTTTTCTATGCCAATAGTTTGCCCTTCTTCCACGGTAATCACGCCGTCATGCCCCACTTCTTCCATAGCCTCGGCAATCAACTTACCCACTTCTGGGTCAAGCGACGCGATAGTAGCGACTTGCTGAATCTCTTCCCGAGTTTTAATGTCCTTTTTGGCTTTTTTCAATTCTGCCACCACAAAAGCCACGCCTTTTTCCATGCCGCGCTTAATATCATTGGTGCGGGAAGAGGCAAGAGCGGATGATTCAAAACCTTTTTCAATCATTTTTTGAGCCAGTACTGTGGCAGTGGTTGTGCCATCCCCGGCTTCTTCATTGGTTTTATTTGCCACTTCCTGAATCAGAGACGCGCCAATGTTTTCGAACTTATCTTCAAATTCAATATCCTTGGCCACGGTCACTCCATCATCGGTAACAGTGGGACTGCCATACCCGCGATCCAAAATAACGGATTTGCCAGTTGGGCCGAGTGTGACTTTAATAATATTGGCAGCTTGATCCACTCCGGCTTTAATGGCTTTTTTGGCGTCAAAGCCTGATTTGATAATTTTTGACATGGTTAGTCCTTTTGGATGTATCAATTCGAATATACTAATTTACTAATTATACGAATCTATGGTTAACTTTTGACTTTTGATTAGTATCATTAGTATTATTCGTATATTGGCATCGATACTCTTTAATTATTCAATTTTTCCTAAAACATCCTCGTCTTTTAAAAATTTATATTCAACTTTGTCTGACCCCTCGATCATTTGCACTTCGTCGCCAGCGTATTTGCCGAATAAAACTTTATCGCCAATTTTTAAATTCAGCTTTTTAATTTTCTCACCATCGCCAATAGCCACTACTTCGCCTTGTTCTTTTTTTTCTTTTTCCGCTGTATCAGG
>CAYIRS010000158.1:0-1630 GCA_964365895.1 uncultured Gammaproteobacteria bacterium | reverse complement strand
GGCCTTAAAGGATTTGATCGCCAGCAATTTTACCATGGATCAAATTAACCTCCAGTTTCAAAAGCAAAAACATACCACCTTAATCCAAGATGGCATCATCAAAGCGCTTAAGGGCGTTACCACCCTAGAGGAAGTAATGAGGGTGGCGACCGAATAATTTAAAATGTAAATCTCAAAATGGAAAATGACAGTTCAAAATTAAAAATTATTAAATAAATCTATGTTTAAAAAAGAAAAAAAATTAATATTTTAATCGTGGAGGATGATGTTTTTTTAGCCGATCTTTATAAGACCAAATTTTCTTTGGAGGGATTTGGCGTTTATGTGGCTTATGATGGCGAGAAGGGCTTGGAATTGGCCCAAAAAAATTTACCCTCGGTGATTTTATTGGATTTGGTCTTGCCCAAAATCGGCGGCTTTACGGTTTTGGAGAAATTAAAAGAGGATAAAAAATTGGCGGCCATACCCGTCATTTTATTGACGAATTTGAGCCAAAAAGCCGATGTGGACCGGGGACTGGCGATGGGCGCCAATGATTATTTAATAAAAGCGCATTTTATGCCCTCGGAGGTGGTGGCTAAGATTAAAAAATTAACTGGCAAATAATGAATTTATGAAAACCGCGCAAACAATTACGGTAAAAAGTATTTTAACCGAAGCCATTAAAAGGGGCGCGACGGATTTGCATTTATCGGTGGGCAACGCGCCGATTTTGCGGATTAACGGCCAATTGGTTTTAATGGAAGAAAATGAATTAATTACTTCGGAATTTATGGCGGAGCTTATCGGTTTATTATTAGACAAGGCGCAACAAAATGAGTTGGCGGCAAAAAAGGAGTTAATACTGGCCTATGATTTTGATAAAAATTTGCGATTCAGGGTTAATATTTTTTATCAAAAGGGCTTGCCTTCGGCGACTATGCGCTATATTTCGGCGCAAGCACCCACCATTGAATCATTGGGCCTCGGCCAGGAAATCGTTAATTTGTGCAAGCTGAAAAAGGGCTTAGTCCTGATTGCCGGCCCATTCGGTTCGGGCCGGTCATCCACCATCGCGGCCATTATTGAAAATATCAACCAAACCAGAAAAGAATATATTATTACTCTGGAGTCGCCCCTAGAATATATTTTTACTAATAAAAAAAGCATTATTGAACAGCGCGAAGTTGGGCGGGATGCCATTTCTTTTAAAGACGCCTTGAATTATTTTCAGGAAGAAGATGGCGATGTTTTATTTTTGGAGGAGTTGCGCGATACGGAAATTATTCCCCTGGTTTTAGAAATCGCCCGCGGCAGCGCTCTAGTTATTTCTGCTATGAGTGCCGATTCAGCGACTCAGGCGGTGGCGAGAATTTTGGATAGCTTTCAGAGTTTTGACCAGGAGCGGATTAGGGACTTGCTTTCCACCGCGCTCAAAGCCGTCATTTCCCAAAAATTAGTGCCTAAAAGAGGCGGCGGATTAATCGCGGTTCAAGAAGTCATGATTACTACCGACGCCGTAAAATCCGTGATCGCCAGCGGCTCTTTGGGGCAATTGGAAAATATCATCCAGACCTCGCGCAAAGAGGGCATGATTTCCTTTGATCAAAAATTGGCGGAATTAGTTAAAAATGGGAAGGTTTCCCGCGAA
>CAYIRS010000157.1:0-1633 GCA_964365895.1 uncultured Gammaproteobacteria bacterium | reverse complement strand
ATTCAAAGCCAAACCCCATTCGGGTTTGGCTAAAAATCCAAACTTTTTGCCTTGCCGAGCGAGAGCGAGAAAGCCAAAAGCAAACTTTTCTTTTTTTCTTAACCTCCCCTAACCCCTCCTTTGTAAGGAGGGGAACAAATCTATGAAATACTTTCTCTACGCCAGAAAATCCACCGATGATGAAGAACGGCAAATTTTAAGCATTGAAGCCCAGCTTGCCGAATTAAAAGAATTTGCCGGCAAAGGAAAACTTGAAATCGCCGCCTCCTTCACGGAGGCAAAAACTGCCAAAGAGCCTGGCCGAATGAAATTCGGCGAAATGCTTGATCGGATTGAAGCCGGCGAAGCTGACGGCATAATCTCTTGGCACCCGGATCGTTTAGCCCGTAATTCAATCGACGGAGGCAAAATTATTTACCTTGTAGACAAGAATAAAATAAAATCTCTTAAATTTCCTACCTTTTGGTTTGAAAACACGCCACAAGGCAAGTTTATGCTTAATATCGCCTTTGGGCAGAGCAAATACTACATAGATAACCTGTCCGAAAACGTAAAACGGGGTTTAAGGCAAAAACTGCGCCGAGGAGAGTATCCGGGCAAAGCGCCGATCGGTTATCTGCATGACCGTTTTAAAAAAACCATTCATATTGATAAAACTAAGGCTAAACTTATAAAAAAGCTATTTGAGATTTATGCTACCGGCGAATACTCGTTAAAATATTTGCAGCAACAGTTTAAAGATTTAGATTTAACCAGTCGGCGCGGCTACTCTCCGTCTATTAGCATGATTCAATATATTTTAACCCAGCCTTTCTATTATGGCGTGTTTAAATACAACGGGGAAATTTATCAAGGCCAATTCGAGCCAATTATAACTAAGAAACTTTTTGATAAAGTGCAGGCGGTAATGCAGGACCGAGGCAAGCCGCATAAGAAGAAAAAACATGATTATATTTTTACCAATGGCTATATGAAGTGCGGAACTTGCGGCAGTTGCATCACCGCGGAAAAGCAAAAAGGCCATATTTATTATCGCTGTACGAAAAAGAAAGGCGCTTGCGCTGAAAAATATATCCGCGAGGAAGAGTTGGCCGAACAATTAATAGATATTACGCAAAAAGTTTCTCTGCCCGATGATTGGGCTGATTCTATGATTAAAAAATTAGACAAAGAAAAAATGGACAATGCCCAATCGTTTTTTGCTCTGGTCGCTGAATTAAAGAAAAAAGTTTTTTTAATTGACGAGAAACTGGATAAACTCTTAGATTCTCATCTGGAAAATATTATTTCAAAAGAAGATTATATTTTGAAAAAAGAAAAACTGATCAATGAAAAAATCAGCCTTGAAGAAAAAATTACCGAAATTCAGCGCCGGGGCAATAATTGGCTCGAACCTATGAGAGATTTTATTTTATCTTCTAAATTAGCCAAAAAGACCGCCGAGGTTGGCGATCTTTATCAAATTAAAGCATTTCTAAAAAATATCGGCTCGAACTTTATTTTGCAAGGCAAAAAGTTTGGATTTTTAGCCAAACCCGAATGGGGTTTGGCTTTGAATTGGGAGCTTTGTCCAAATGTGCTGCGGGACTTGGATTCGAACCAAGATACTCGCCTCCAGAGGGCGATGTCCTAC
>CAYIRS010000156.1:0-1639 GCA_964365895.1 uncultured Gammaproteobacteria bacterium | reverse complement strand
TTCGGGAAATTTCTTTCAACTTTTCCGGGTTGTTTAAAATTTCCGGCTCTGTAAGCTTTTTCTCCAGCTCGTTAAATTGTTTTTTAATGTCTTCGTACATAATATTTGTTGTCATTGCGAGGAGTCCCGCCTAAGTTTTCGCGAAGCAAAAATTTTGGCTGGCGACGAAGCAATCTCAGTGAACCCGCTGTTCATCAATGTGATTCAAAAATGTTTGGTGTATTCTGCCGAGATTGCTTCGTCCCGCCGAGGCGGCGGGACTCGCAATGACTATAAATAAAAACAGCTATTCTGATTTATGATGTAACAATTATACCATAGAAAAGGATAGCCGTTTTTTAATGCTATTTTTTTTCGCTTTTTTTGGAAACCGTTTTTTCTTTTGCCTTTGTTTTGGCGCGGGCGGCTCTTTTTACTTTTTTGCCCTTGCGGGTTTTGGCGGCTTTTTCTTTTGCCTCTACCCTTGCCTTGAATTTTTCCACTCTTCTGGCCGTATCAACTAATTTTTGCTTGCCGGTATAGAAAGGATGGCAAGCCGAACAAAGCTCAATTTTCAGTTCGTTCAAAGTTGAGCCAACAGTAAAAATATTGCCGCAAGCGCAAATTGCTTTGGCGTCTTTATAATATTTCGGATGAATGTCTTTTTTCATAAAATATAATTCGAATGCTACGAATAAGTTTTAAAATTATTACTTTTGTATATTAACATACCCTTAAAATTTTGGCAACCCTTGACGGAATAATTATTTTATTATAGTGTATTATTTAGTATATCGCTATCTCTAAAACTGATTAACTAATTAAATATCTCTCATACTCCAAAAAATTTTCCTTCCCGCTTAAATTTTTAATGAAAATTTAGGCAGGGTATAAGGAGTAGAGGAATACCCGCCTGCGTCCCGCCATTGTGGGACTGCGGCGAGGTAAAAAGGAAAAACTATGGTAAAAATTCCAACTATCGAGGAGATGCTTAAAGCTGGAATGCACTTTGGGCATCGCACATCAAAGTGGCACCCGAAAGCGGCCCCTTTTATTTTTGGCTCGCGGAACGGTGTGCATATAATAAATTTGGCCAAGTCGCAAGAAATGCTTGCCCTGGCCCTTGAGTTTATTAAGAAAACAGTTAGCGAGGGCAAAATAATTTTATTAGTAGGCACCAAAACTCAAGTTAAAAAGACTTTAAAAAAAATTGCCGAGGAATCCGGCATGCCCTATATAACCGAAAGGTGGCTGGGCGGATGCCTGACTAATTTTAATTCAATCAGAAAATCAATAAAAAGATATAATGATTTATTAGAAAAAAAGCAGGCGGGGAAGTTAGAAAAGTACACCAAAAAAGAAAGATTGGAATTTGACCGGGAAATAGCCAAGCTAGAAATGAAAGTTGGCGGCATATCCAAGTTAACCAAGACTCCCGACGCAGTGTTTATTTGGGATATAAAAAAAGAAGAGACTGCTTTGGCGGAAGCGAAAAAAAGAAAAATTCCCATTATCGCTGTTTGCGACACCAATGTTAATCCCACCGGTGTTGATTATATTATTCCGGCCAATGATGATGCTTCCAAAACTGTTAAGCTTATTATGAATTTAGTGAAAGAGGCGATTGAGGAAGGGAAAAAGGAAGTGAACGCTAATAGTA
>CAYIRS010000155.1:0-1650 GCA_964365895.1 uncultured Gammaproteobacteria bacterium | reverse complement strand
ACAAATAATTGGAAATTTTACTACGGGGTATGAAAAAGAACACAGTTATTTTAATTATTATGGCGCTGGCGGTAATCGCCGGAAGATTTTTTGTTTTCCAAAGGTCTGCCAATCATAAAAATTTAATTCAAAATTTTAAATTAGGCAATATGAAATTAACCAGTCCGGCCTTTGAGCCGAATCAATCCCTGCCCGCCCAATACACTTGTGGCGGAAAAAATGTTAATCCGCCTCTGGCAATCAGCGGTGTTCCCGCTGGCGCCAAGGGTCTGGCCTTGCTCGTGGATGACCCGGATTCTCCCGGCGGCGACTTTGTCCATTGGCTGGTTTGGAATATCTCGCCCGATACCCGCGAGATTGCCGAGAATAGCGCTCCCAATGGCGCGTCCGTGGGCCTAAATGATTTTGGGCGCTCTACTTATGACGGGCCTTGTCCGCCCTCGGGCGTTCATCGTTATAATTTCAAATTGTACGCTTTAAGCGACAATTTGGTTTTGGACGAAAATACGGACAAGAATAAATTTAAAGAAGCGCTGGGTGACCGCGTCATGGAGCAGGCGGTCTTGACCGGCTTATACAAAAGATAGCGGATTTCAACATAATGTAAGACAACGCTCGGATTGTATTTCTTCCCCCCTCTCCTCGGTTGAGGAGAGGGTAGGGTGAGGAGAATTAAATTTAGCGAAAATAAATTAAAAGTTATCCACCGCTTAGGCCATTGCGCCTATTTTAGAGCGGTGATAAAATAAGGCAGTAATGTTTAAATGGGATAAAGTTGTTTGGGTTGTTTAGCATTTTTAGGGGGGAATAAAAAATTATTTTTAGCAAATGTCGGTCGAAAAACAAGCTGAAATTTCCTTCCGAATAATGCGAATAAATCCAATAAATCGTTAAGCGCCTGATTTTAGGCGTTTTTTTATTTTAAAAAATAACTTATTTTACATATTGCATTGCGCGCTTTAATCAATTTAGTGGTTTTTAAAGTCGAATTGCTCAAAGCAATTTAACCCTAATTGTTTAAAGTTGAAAGTTTAATTTAGGAGGAATTTAATTATTAATAAAAAACAAAAGTATGAAAAAAGTTTTATTAAGTTTGGCGGTTATCGCCTTTGTCGCCGCAGTGGCCATCGGCGCGACTACTGCCTACTTCAGCGACACCGAGACCTCAACCGGCAACACCTTTACCGCCGGGGCAATTGATTTGGGCATTGATAACCACAGCTACTACAATGGCGTACTTAATCCGGGAACTGCTTGGAGTGTGGATTGGGACCTTAGTGATCAACCTTATCGCCAATTTTTTAACTTCAGTGATTTGAAGCCCGGTGATTGGGGTGAAGACACCATTAGCTTAAGCGTCAACAACAACGATGCTTATCTTTGCGCTGACGTTACTCTTACGAGCGATAATGACAATGGTCTTACCGATCCGGAAAGTGATGTAGATCAAACTCCAGGAGTTGGAGAAGGCGAATTGGCAGACGCTATCAACTTTTATTGGTGGGCTGACGATGGAGATAATGTTTATGAAACTAATGAGCGTCTGCTTCCAGCCGGCTCTTTAGGTTCTCTGCGGGTGGGTCAGACCGCAACAGTTGCGCTTGCCGACTCAAACGGAAATATCTGGACTAATGAAGGACCATTACCAGG
>CAYIRS010000154.1:0-1655 GCA_964365895.1 uncultured Gammaproteobacteria bacterium | reverse complement strand
AACCAGCAACAATATATCCTCCATCAGAGGTTTGTTGGACAGAATAAGCCTCGTCGTAATTGGTTCCGCCAAATGTCTTTTGCCAGAGAAGATTGCCATCGGCATCTGTTTTAATGAGATAGGCATTAGTGGTGTATCCAGCTCCAGCACCAAAAGACCCTGTCACACCAGCAATAATATATCCATTGTCAGAGGTTTGCTGGACAGATTCAGCCCAGTCGTCAGCGGTCCCGCCAAATGTCTTTTGCCACTGAAGCTCGCCATTGGAGTCGATTTTAATGAGATAGGCATCTTGGCCTCCGGCGCCAAAAGATTTTGTCCCACCAGCAACAATATACCCATTGTCAGAGGTTTGTTGGACAGAATTAGTGTAGTCCTCACTGGTTCCGCCAAATGTCTTTTGCCATTCAATGGCAGGGGCTTCCCCAGCAGATAGACCATTAGATATTAAACAAAACAACACAAACACCAAAACACCAATAATCCATTTCTGGTTCTTCGTTTTCATTTCCCTTTCCTCCTTTTTGCTTTCTTTTAGATTTTTCAAATTACTCTTTTTTTCATTCTTCGTTCTTATCTTTCATCACTCCTTTTTTTATTCCAATATTTTGTTGTCAAGGTGCTAATATGAAAATTCTATTTTCACTTTACCATTTTTGTATTATTTTGTCAAAAACAAATAAATGTCAACCCGGGCATTATTATTGAATAGTATTTTTGTATTTGAATTTAGTATTCTGTATTTAGGCAGGCATTAAAAAATTCAGGAGCAAAACTAAGGCGAAGAGGAGTGGTGCCTGACTGCGAGGAATCCGCCAGCTGGCGGAGACGAGCAGTCGTTTAGGCAAACTTTTTGCTGAGCCATTATTCTCCTTGAAAAATTAAAATAAGAAAATAATGGCGAATCAAAAAGTTAGCGACGATGAGCAGTTAGTTTTGCCTGAATTTTTTACCGGCCGGCGATTTTTGCGCCACTTTTTCTAAAAAAGTGGCAAAAGAAAAAAAATCACATAGAAAGTCCCTTAGTCGGGGTGGTTTACCCTATGGAATAGGGCTATGCCCAAATTTTTACTATAGCAAAAATTTATTCCACAGGGTTTATCTGATAAATACAAAACCCCTCGGCTTTTGCAAGCCGAGGGCTTTAAATTTACTATTGAGACGGTGGCAAAGTTATTTCAAAGCAATCAAAGGAATGATAATCAAAGAAATAATCGCCATTAACTTTATCAAAATATTCAAGGCCGGACCGACCGCGTCTTTAAATGGGTCGCCAATCGTATCGCCCACCACCGCCGCTTCCAAGGTTTCGCTGGTCCTGATTTTCCTACTACTTGATTCAATAATTTTTTTGGCGTTATCCCAAGCGCCGCCGGCATTGGCCATAAAAGTTGAGAGTAAAAAACCCACTAAAATTGCTCCGATTAAAAACCCGGCCAAACTTTCCGCCCCGAGCCAAACGCCCAAAGCCACGGGCGCGGCCAGGGCCAATAAACCCAAAATAATCATTCGCTTTAATGACTCATTGGTGGCAATTTTCAGACAGCGATTATAATCCGGTTCGGCCAGCCCCGCGTATGCTGGGGCCAGGCCGCTCATTAAACCGCCCACTTCATCAATCTGCCGGCGCGCTTCTTTGATAATCTTGGCGGCGC
>CAYIRS010000153.1:0-1663 GCA_964365895.1 uncultured Gammaproteobacteria bacterium | reverse complement strand
AATGAAAAATTCGGAACAGTGATTTTTGAAACTTTGAGCGAAAAAATTTTTATTACCAATGAAACAGGCGGAAAGATATTGCAGCGCATTGAGCAAGGAAAAGATTTACCGCAAATTGTAGATGAACTTAAAATAATCTACATTGAAAATCCACAAATAGAAAAAGATGTAACTGATTTTATTGGCTGTTTAAAAGAAAATAACTTTGTCGCGGGAAAGTAGGAGAGGAAAATGAACATAGAAGCGCGTACGGAAAAGTCACTTAACGCAACTATTGATATTTTAAAGGCAGTTGAAGAAGGCACGCGCTTTGAAGATTACAGGGCGCCGCTTTTTGTTGCATGGCAGATTAACTCTGAATGTAATTTAGGTTGCCTGCACTGCTGCGAAGAAGCCGGGCATAGTATGCCGGATGAAATGAACAAGGAAGAGACATTTAGATTCTTAGAACAAATAGTAGAGGCCAAAATTCCTTATGTTGCTTTTTCGGGCGGCGAGCCGCTTTTGCACCCGCATTTTTTCCAAATGTGCGAATATTTAAGAAAAAATAACGTAAGCTTAAAGGTTGAAACAAATGGAGAATTTATTGATGAAAAAACAGCAGATAGGCTTGCGGCATTAAAATTTCGCTCTGTACAAATCAGCCTTGATGGCGCAACTGCGGCCACACATGAAAAATTGCGATTAGCCGGTGACTGGGAAAAGGCGGTAAACGCTTGCCGCTTGCTTATTAAAAAGGGAGTCACTACGGAAGTAGTGTTTGTTCCGACACAATTTAATATTCATGAAACAGGTGATTTAATTGATTTGGCCGGTTCACTGGGTATATATGGCGTATATACGGGTAAAATAATGCGTATTGGCCGCGCCGCCAAAAACTGGGATATTTTAAATCCCAGCGATGAAGAATATGAAAAGTTTTTTACCGTGCTAAATGAAAAGACAGCAGCTTATAAGGGCAAGATGAAGGTTTATTATTATCCTTACGATGTATTAGAGGAATTAAAATATAGATTAAAATGTCCTTCAGCCAGTATTTTAGTCATACCTAATGGGAAAGTAAAACTTATCGGCCCCCTGCCGTTTCTTTGCGGTGATTTAAAAAAACAGAGCTTAGCAGAAGTTTGGCGCGATTACCAAAAGGCCTGGCGTAATCCAGAGGTTATTGAGTTTACTAAAAAAGTATTAGCAGATCCTAAGCTATTATCTCAATCAAACAACTGGAAGGAAATATAGGGTTAAATAGATGAACTATCTACTGACAATAGTCCGGCTTATTCGCTATCGTTTTTTTCTTTTTGCGGGGTTATTCCCATATCTATTGGGGCAATCTGCGGCATTTAATACCCAAAAATCATTTAATTGGCCTATTTTTTATTGGGGATTGCTGGGTATTTTTTTAGTTTTAGCAGGCGTAGAGTTATTCAACGAGTATTTTGATTCTCAATCAGGAGGGGACAGGGTTTTTACTATCGAAAAACCTGCCATCCCAAAACATTTTTATATACTTGGTTTATTGGCGTTTGCTTTGGCTTTTTGTATCGGGGCGTATCTTACTTATTTGACTGGATGGCAGGTACTGCTCTTTTGTTTTATAGGATTTTTGGCGGCATACTTTTATGTTGGCCCGCCATTTCGATGGGCATATCGCGGATTAGGCGAA
>CAYIRS010000152.1:0-1664 GCA_964365895.1 uncultured Gammaproteobacteria bacterium | reverse complement strand
AGATTGGTAAATTGGTCGCAACCGGCATAACTGGCCGAGCAGTATTTGGGTGTTTTATCAGCGATAAATTGCGTATAATTGGGCGAAGCAAAATCCGTTTCTGCCTGCAAATACGTCTCATAACCCAGGCATGGCGCCGGACAGACATCACCGCTGTTTATGACCGCCGGGATGGACGGGTCTTTATTAAGCGGGCGGTACAAATCACAGCCGACTTCTTCGGGCGTGCAGACGCCGGCGTAATTAGCGCATTGAGAACTCTGGCGGCTCAAAACGTTTAATAATTCTAATTTGGGTTCCGGCCATTTTGGATTTGCGGTTGAGGTTTTGGGCGTTAGATAACAACCATAATAATCCGGCGCTTTCTTCAGATAAGCCAATTGATTGGCCGGCCTTTCCGCCGGATTATAGCCAGTGTAATCCGAAGCGCTATTGCTATCATAGGCAAGTTCTTCTACCTTAACATCATCAATATATATTACTGTGTTTGTTGACCAAATCGGGAATCTTACTGCGCCGTAAAAATCCGGGTCAATAAGATCACCAACTTGAAGATCACCCATTTTAACTAATATTTTAACCTTATCTGTTTTTACCTCAAATACAAAAAAGATTTTTTGCCATTGATTTAATTTACTGTTATCAAATCCTGGAAAGTCGTTAAAATCTTTTATTATTTTACTCCCGCATCCGCCCTGGCAGATTTCAAAATAATCCATATCCATTTTGAGGGCAACTGAATTGGAATTTGAAAAAACCCAAGCCGAAATTGCATATTTTTTACCCGCCTCAAAATGAAACCTCTGATTCGTTGTTAAAGCTGTTGAAAAAATATAAGCTTCGCTTTTGTCATCTTGACAAAGAGCAAAGGTATTGTTGGTGGTAATTTTTATGGCTGATTGTCCACTGCGGACTTTCTCACTGCTGGTCTCAAATTTGCCATTATCATTAGGACAAAAGCTTTGCTCTTCCCACCCGGGGACCGGGTCATTGTTTTGTGAAATTTCAAATCCCGGATTATAAACTAAATTACTGCCCAACCCCGCCTTGGTTCTGATAAACTGGCCGCAACCGGCCGCCTCCGCCCCGCAGGACTGGGCGTCCTTGTCAAAAAATATGTCCCCTTTATCCTGCTCCTCCGCGCCCAAAGTGAGCCAGACCGAGCCCCGGGCGCAATTCTCATTCACTTTTCTTAAATCAAAATCATCCAAATAAACCGTGCCGACCGTGCCGGGAATGGTGGTGATTCTTATCGCCAACATAACGGCGGATTGGTTGGTAAATTCAAATTCATATCTTCTCCAATTATTGCCGGTGTTGCCGCTGTTAAGGGTAAGGCCGCCCAAAATATTGCCGCCAAAAGCATCAACGCCGATGGCGCCCTGGACGAGATTGCCTCGGGCATAAAAAGTTAATGAATATTTCTTATTGGCTTCTATGGATTGCGTAATATTCGGCAGAGTGGTGATAATCGCGCCGTTGCCGCCGATGCTATAGGCCTCCAAAGCATTGTCCGTAGCCGTACCGCTTCGGCCTTGGCCAAGGGCGCAGGCATGCCGTTTGTTGGCGACCTCATAGCCCTCAAGCCAATATTTGGCATCCCAGCCGGCGCAATCAGCAAAATTTCCGTTGAGATTAATTAATAAATTACTGCTCTCAAAACA
>CAYIRS010000151.1:0-1714 GCA_964365895.1 uncultured Gammaproteobacteria bacterium | reverse complement strand
ACCTGATTAACGATTTTATCGGCAATTTTATTTTGTTCCCTAGGAACTTGTTTATAAATTACCGGGATTGACATTTCTTTTTCCAGACTTTTTGCTTTTATTGCCAACACCGCTAATTCCGCAGACTTAATTTTATATTTTCCGGATAATTGATTTACTATCAAATCTGAATCTAGATAAAATTCAATTGCCGAGATCTGGCTTCCCGACTCAAAAGTTTTTTTGACAAATTCCAATGCTCCGACAACCCCACCGTATTCAGCCTGATTGTTGGTCCTAACCCCCAGCGCTTTTCCTAACTTGGCAATTATTTTTCCATTTTCGTTTTCAATCACAATGCCATACGCCGCCGGACCGGGATTCCCGCGGGCGCCGCCGTCTGCATGGATGATAAGCTTCATTAAATGATATTGTAACAGCTATAAGCCTATGTGCTAATGACAAATATACAAATGACAAATATGTACCAATCTGCACAAATGGAAATACGTCAAACATTTCTATCTGACATTTATCATTTGTCATTGGTATATATTGGTGAAGATTTATTATTATAAATAAATAATGAAAGTTAACTATTGGCTGATAATTTTAATTGCTTTATTCTCTCCGTCTCAACTTGGGATTCATTTTTGGCCGGAATGGAGCTTAGTCAGCGGAATAAGAGTTGACTATTTGTCCCCGACCATATATTTAAGTGATTTATTTTTTTCCGGATTATTCATTATTACGGCAGTAAAATTCCGGGGTTCAAAATTTCTTAAAATTATGATCAGCGTTTTTTTTAGCCTACTTCTATTTTCCGGCAAAGGGAACATTTCGTCTGTCTATTGGACTTTAAGATATCTTCAAATCCCAACTTTGGCCTGGTTAATTTTCGTTAACGGAAAAAGTTTTTCTTTTACAAAAGACGTAAAAAAATATTTATCTTTTTCTTTAATATTTATTTTGTTTCTGGAAATTTGGCAATTTGCAATCAAAAAATCTACCGGCTGGTGGTGGATTTTTGGCGAAAGATCTTTTTCTCTTTCTACTCCGAATATTGCCACTGTTGATTTATTTGGGCAGGAGTTCCTGCGCCCTTACGCTACTTTCTCTCACCCAAACGCTTTGGCCGGGTGGTTACTATTAGTCATGTTTATTTTATGGGATAGCAAGCCTAAAAGACTGTTGGCTCTGGCAGGAATTTTGCTAACTTTTTCCAGAAATGCTTTACTGGCCGTAATTGCCGGAACAATTTTTTATTCCGCTCTAGCCGGCCGGAACGCCTTTTTTTCTATCGTTTCATTTTCGCAAAACTCAATTGAGGAAAGATTTATCCTTAATCAATCCGCTTTAAAAGTATTTCTTGATCATCCAGTCTCCGGCGTCGGTCCGGGAAAATTATTATCAGCGCTTCCGGAATATTTCCCTCCCGGCTTCTGGAGTCTTCAACCACCTCACAACATTTATTTTCTGATTCTGGCCGAAACCGGTATATTTGGATTTGCGGTTTTGCTAACCGGAATTTTTAAGATATATACTGCAGTTAAAAAAAATTTGTTGCTCTTCCCCGGCTTGATTGCAGTCTTTTCATCCTCACTTCTTGACCACTACTGGCTGACATCACAACAAAACAGAATAATTCTAGGGATATATTTAGGCCTTTGCCTGATCGGCGGTTTTGGGGGCAATCACCAGACGCCTGTCCCGCCCCTCGCCCTCGGAATAAGAA
>CAYIRS010000150.1:0-1715 GCA_964365895.1 uncultured Gammaproteobacteria bacterium | reverse complement strand
GCCGGTGGCGCCGACAAGGGCTTGGAATTCAATCAATTAGTCAAAGAGATAAAAAAATATTGCAAAGCCGTAATTTTTTTAAACGGCACAGGAACGGAGAGAATTTTAGAAAAAATGAAATCCGCCAAAGTGCCGATGGCGACGGCAAATTCTATGGCTGACGCCATTGGCGTGGCGCGAAGTTTTTCCAGTAGGGGAGATATAATTTTATTAAGTCCGGCCTGCGCCAGTTTTGGCATGTTTATCAATGAGTTTGATCGGGGAGAGAAGTTTAAAAAAATTATCAGCAGTTTAAAATATTAGAATAAAAGAAAAAAGCGAGCAAAGATTATTTGATTAATCTTATACTCGCTTTTCCAGGACTCGTTTGACTCTCTGTTTTGGCAGATTATCCTACGAGTCCTGATTGGACTTTGGGCCAATTCACCAGTAACAGTGATTTATGTTTTTTGGCGTTCTGGCCCGGTGTCCAGGTCGGTGTGGAATTAAACCGTCTCGTCACGCACAAACTTGCATCTTCGCATAGGGATAGCTCCTTTTTGGAGTTTTGCGCTATGGCCTTACAATTAAGGCACCGTATGGATACGGTTATCATACTTATTGTAAAATGTCAATACTCGCCCCGTTATTATTTTTAAAAATTCTCTAAATTTAGATAAAATGCCTAAAAGTATAATAAATTTTTTCAAGGATTTTTTTCGGGATATGTTTAGAAGCCAAAAAAACCAAAAACCCGATTGGTATTTAATTGGCACGATCGGTTTTCTGATTTTGTTTGGTTTAATCGCCTTGACTTCAGCCGGCGTGGCCCAGGGCCGGCAAACATTTAACGATAGCTACGGGTACATTAAACATCAGTTATTACTTGGTTTTTTGCCGGGCGTTTTTTTATTTATAATTTTATCGCGGTTTGATTATTTTAAATTAAAAAAATTGGCTTTGCCCCTGCTTTTAATTTCAATCGCCTTGTTATTTTTGGTTTTTATCCCGGGGATTGGCAATATTGGGCGCTATGGCACAGCCAAAAGCTGGCTTAATGTTTTTGGTTTTTCCATTCAGCCGTCAGAAATTGTCAAATTGACTTTTTTATTATATTTAGCCACTTGGCTTTCCAATAAGGAGGAAAAACATTTGCGCGATTTGCATTACGGTTTTCTGCCCTTTATTTTTATTTTAATGGTGATAACTGCGCTGGTGATTATGCAGCCGGATTTCGGCACCATGTCCATTATTGTGATTATGTCTTTGGCCGTTTATTTTGTGGCGGGCGGGCGGTTGTGGCATTTAAGCTGGCTTACGGCCCTCGGAGCGAGTGTGGTTTATTTAATGATTAGGATTAATCCTCGTCGCGCCGATCGTTTAACCACCTTTCTTTATCCGGAATTAGACCCGCAGCGCATTGGCTATCATATCAATCAGGCGCTGCTCGCGGTCGGTTCGGGCGGCTGGTTCGGCAAGGGCTATGGCCATTCCATCCAAAAATTCGCTTATTTGCCGGAAACGACCGGCGATTCAATTTTCGCGGTTTCAGCCGAAGAGCTTGGCTTTATTATTTCGGCTTTAATTGTGGCGGCTTTCGCTTTTTTGGCGCTACGCGGATTTAAGCTGGCGCAAAATTGCCGCGATCCATTTGCTAAATTATTGGTAGTTGGTATTATTACTTGGTTTGTGTTTCAGGCGTTTTTAAATATCGGCGCGATTATCGGCATCTTGCC
>CAYIRS010000149.1:0-1738 GCA_964365895.1 uncultured Gammaproteobacteria bacterium | reverse complement strand
GCTGAGTCGAAGCGGGCCAAGGGGCGGCGGTCAGCCGTACCGCCGAATTTTCCGAGGCGGTAAAAGAATTGTTTTTAAACCGCGCCCCGGCGACGCCACAAAATCAAAAACACACCCCTCGCCCTCGGGCGAAGCAACGGCAAAACCGCCAAAGCCAGACCGGGAGTTTTCGCGCGGCCAAAAAAATAAACCGGGAGAAGGCGTGTTAAAAATCATCCCCTTGGGCGGCTGCGAAGAGGTGGGACGCAATATGACCGTCTTTGAATATGGAGAAGACATTGTCATTTTAGATATGGGGCTCCAATTTCCCGAAGAAGATATGCCCGGCATTGATTACATTATTCCCAATATTGAATATTTAAGGGGCAAAGAAAAAAATATCCGGGGCGTAATATTTTCTCACGGCCACCTTGACCACATCGGCGCCGCGCCGATTCTATTGGAAAAACTTGGCAATCCGGCGATTATCGGCCGCGACCTGACCATCGCCATGGTTAAACACCGCCAGGAAGATTACCAAAAAGGCAGCGCCAAAAAATTAAAAACTGTTATCATCAAAACCTTAAATGACCGATTAAAACTTGGGGTGTTTGAGGTCAGCTTTTTCCAAATTGAGCATTCTATCAGAGATGCGGTCGGCGTTATTTTAAAAACACCGCCGGGCACAATTATCCATCCGGGCGATTGGACTTTGGAAAAAGATGACCACGGCCGGCCGTTATTGGATTACGCGCATTTGGCCAAATTGCCGCGGCCGACTATTTTAATGTTAGAAAGCTTGGGCGCCATTAACGATAAAGAAAGTGTCAGCACCCAAGAAATGCAAAAAAATTTAACCGACCTGATTACCAATGCCACCGGCCGAACGATTATCGGCACTTTTTCTTCTCAAATTGAAAGAATTGATTGGATTTTAAATACCGCCCAAAAATTAGGCAAAAAAGTCGCTTTGGACGGCTATAGCATGAAAATGAATGTGGAGATATCGCAAAAACTCGGCTATATCAAAGTCAAAAAAGATACGATGATCGGCATAGATAAAATTGATGATTATCCGGATAATAAAATTGTGGTTTTATGCACTGGCGCCCAAGGCGAAGGCAATGCGGTCTTGTCGCGCGTTATTGACGGCGACCATCGTTACGTAAAACTGCGAAAATCAGACACGGTCATTCTTTCATCTTCAATTATTCCGGGCAATGAAAGAACCATCCAGCGCCTTAAGGACAATCTATACCGCCAATGCGACAATGTCATTCACGGCAATATTATGGATATCCACGTTTCCGGCCACGGCAACAGCGATGATATGATTTATATGCTAAAAACCGTAAGGCCGGATTATTTTGTGCCGGTATACGCCAATCATTATATGCTCAAAGAAGCGGCCAAATTAGCCAGAGAAAATCATTTTAATCCTTCAAGAATTTTTGTGTCCGACAACGGCCAAATTATGGAATTTGATAAAAACGGCGGCCGCTTAACCGATAAAAGGGTGCCGGCCGATTATATTTTTGTGGACGGCTTAGGCATCACTGACAGCAACAATGTGGTGCTTCGCGACCGCAAAATGATGGCTGAAGACGGCATGATAGTCGTCATCGCGACGGTCAATGGCCGTACCGGCCAATTAGTCCATAACCCCGATTTGATTTCCCGCGGTTTTGTCTATATGAAAGAAAATAAAAAATTAATTGAAATGACGAGGCAAAAAGTCAAAACCATTCTTAAGGACCAT
>CAYIRS010000148.1:0-1753 GCA_964365895.1 uncultured Gammaproteobacteria bacterium | reverse complement strand
TTTTATTTTAAAATTCATTTTTTTAAGGTAATTAAAGCAAATTTTTTCTTTCAAATTTAATCCGGTGAGCCGATTAAATCTTCCAATGTCAAATTTAACTACCGTCTTTGCCGGTTTAACATAATTAATATCCAACCAATCGCCTATTTTCGCGCCATAAAGCTCTTTTAAGAGCTGCGCCGCGCGTTTAATGGCAATTTCAACGGATATGGGGCTTAAGCCATGAGCGAACCTGGCAGAAGCATCGGTAAATAAATTTTGACGGCGGGATGTTTTATAAATATTTGTCGCATCAAAATTCGCCGCTTCAATAATAATTTTTCTGGTATGTAGGTTTATTTCCGTTCTTTTTCCGCCTTTAATTCCGGCAATCGCCACCGGCCCGCTATTATCGGCAATAACCAAATCTTGTCCGGTTAAAGTAAAAACATTATTATCAATCGTTTCCATCTTTTCGCCGTTTTTCGCCAAACGCACGTTAATTACGCCCTTTAATAAATCCGCGTCAAAAGCATGAAGCGGTTGACCAATTTCCAGCATCACGTAATTCATAACATCCACTATTCCGTTAATCGGCCTTAAGCCGCAACTTATTAAAATATCTTGCACCCATTTTGGCGAAGCGGTCACTTTAGAAATTTCTGCGTACAAACCGCTATAACGCCGGCAGAAACTCTTGGCTGAAATTTTTACTCCGAACTTCGCCGAACTGGTTTTTTTATTGATGGCGGCCAGCTTTGGCTCTATGACGCGGCCTCCAAAAATCGCGGAAGAAACCAAAGCAATTCCCCTGTGAGAAGAAGCGTCGGAATAACGATTGGCTGGAATGGAAATATCCACGGCGTCATCTTTTATTTCTTCAATTTCAAAAGCACGCAAAGGAAATTCTTCAACAAATTTCTTTTGGTCTTTTATTCCGGGTGCTAATTTTTTAAGCAATAAATAACTGAATTTCATATGTTTAAGATTATTTTTTAGCTTTTAAAGCTTCCATTTGTTTCTTTGCCAAAACACTCGTGGCTTTATTCGCGGTAAAAGCGTAAAAATCCAGTCGCGAGGAATGTTCGCTGGTATCTATCTTTGATTTTTCTTCAGTTTCAATCTCTTGCCGATATTTAGCGAATTCTTCGGCGGTAATGCTCTCGTTTGCGATTTTGTCCAAAATTTCTTTGTCTTTTGGCGTTAATTCGGTTGGATTAAAATCAGGATTATCAAAATGCGCGGTGGGAATGCTTTTTTCTTGCTCGCCTTTTCGATATTCCTCAACCCCTTGCCGAAATAATTTCATTTCCTCTTCAATTTTATTTTTTTCCATTTTTTCCAACATTTTTTTAAAATTGATTGATAAACCTTAAATCGCCGGAATAAAATAATCTGATGTCGTCTATTTTATATTTAATCATTGCCAAGCGTTCCAACCCCAAACCAAAAGCAAAACCCTGAATTTCCTTCGGGTCATAACCAACCGCTTTTAAAACGTTCGGGTGAACCATTCCGGCACCCATTACTTCCAGCCATTTATCTCCCAGTTTAATATCTATTTCCAACCCTGGCTCAACAAACGGAAAATAACTCGGTCTCATCCTTATCGCGATGTGCGGCCCAAATAATTTGCGAAAATATTGAAGAAATTATTGAAACTCAATGAAAATCGAAATCATTCGACATTCTCTATCTCATATAATGGCAACAGTGGTTCAGGAATTTTATCCCGGAACCAAATTTGGTATTGGACCGGCAATTGAAAATGGCT
>CAYIRS010000147.1:0-1768 GCA_964365895.1 uncultured Gammaproteobacteria bacterium | reverse complement strand
GGCAAAAATCAAGAGTTAGACAAATTAAAGAGGCGCAAGAACCTTGCCTCCTGTTATTATATAAAAATAATTTAGTGAGTGGTCTTACGCCCTTGATTCAGACCTGGGATCGTTCCGTGTCTCACCCTTTATGGGTAATAGCGAAAATCGCTCTCAAGCTTAATCTCTTTGTAAAAGAACGGCCTTAACCCAGTATCGGTGCGGCGCAAACCACTTTCTTTGGAGTTTGAACAACACCCTAAGACGGCTTTACGAAAATACTGAGTAAAAAGCAGGGATTTACTATAATTTTTGGCTGAATTATAACAAATTTCCGCTTTTTACTCTTTTCTTTAACTTTTTCCCTTAAATTTACTATATTATAATTGTATCACAATTTTTAACGAAAGTCAAGACATAAATTTGTCTAATTTAAGCAATAAACCATTATTACCCATTATTTTATCCACTTTTTTTATTAAAGTTTAAAATAACTTATCCACTATTCATACACATTTATTTAAATTTAAACAAATTATTATTTTAATAAAATTTCTTTTCCACCCGCCTCTAAATAATTAAAAGGCCTAATATATTTCCAAAAGCCGGTGCTGGGCAAAAGGCCGGTCTTAATCCTCAAATAATCGGCTGATGGGGCGAGTGGGCTAAAGCTTGTCCCGTGCCACGACACGGGGCCTGTCCCGTGCCACGACACGGGATCAAAAAATTCTTCATTGTTGGCGATCTCCAATTTACGGTCCTTAATTTTATAAGCCAAATAAAACGCCTGGTCCGGAGCATAAACCAGCCGGATGCCATCGCGGTCAATAAATTCAAGCCGGTTTAGGTCCGGCACCATCTCAATGATTTTTGTGCCGTCGGATAAAGCGACATTTTTCTCCTTGGGATATTTCCGCGCAATAATTAATTTTAGGGTTTGCTCTATTTGAGCAATGTCATCTTTATTGAGGCCGCCCGCTTCGCCGAATCGAGGCGAGCCCGCTTCGCAGAATCCCCGCTTCGCCCGCCTAGACTCGGCGAGGCTGGCCGCGAGGCGAGGAGGCGAGCCCAAAACAAAAGATAAATAAAAGTCATAATCGCTAAAAATCCAATCACGATTATCCGGTTTTCTTTTGGCTAAAAACAAAATCTGGCTATTAACAAACTTATCCGCCGGCCTGATAGAAAACTTACTGTTTAAAATTTTTAAATAATCCGGAAAAATTAAATCATCTTTTTCCAAAACCGGTTTTAGATTATTTTGCCAGCCAGAAATTATCTGGCCCAAACGGCCGGTGGAAAAAATCAAATCATAATCGCCGGCCACGTCAGGAACCGCGCCTTGGCAGTTCTGGCATTTTTTATGAGAAAATATTTTAACGGCATTTCTTTTTATCCGCGCGCTTAAATAAAAATTGCCGTCCGGCTCGGCCAATAAATTACGCCCCACCGATAGTGTCAGATCCTGTTTGAAATAATCAAAAAAAATCGGGGAGGCGTATAAATTAAGCGAATTAAAATTTGAGAATTTGCCTTTGGTTTCCCTTAAGATTTTATTTTTCTTATCGCGGACAAAATCCCCGAGCAAATTACCAGCCGCCGGCGCCAAGACAATATCTCGGCTTAAAAATTTAAATATCTGGCTCCGAGCTTTTAAATATTTTTTAACATTTTTGGGGCGGTCGGTCCTGATTAAAAAACTAAAGGCCAATTTATCGTCTTTAACCTGCCCGACCACGGCCACTTCTCTTTTGATATCGCTAATTTTAAAATCGGCCAAGCCGCCATC
>CAYIRS010000146.1:0-1783 GCA_964365895.1 uncultured Gammaproteobacteria bacterium | reverse complement strand
AAAAAGGAACAAATTATTGCGACGACCCGATTGATCTAACCGACATAAGTGCTAAGAATCCTACTTTGGGAACTCTATTAACTCGGGCGTTGGACTCCAGGTTAATTAGTCCGGCCACCCTTAATGGTTATTTGAAATATTTAAGGGACAATGAAAATATCACCAACAAAAATATTTTAAATCAAGATATTGTTAATGAGATGCATAAATTCGGGCTTTGCGTCAAGCAGGAATTACACGGCTATTTTTATGACAGTTATATTGACAATCCCGGCGCTAATCCTTTTTATATCAGTATCGCCCAAAATCCGGATTGCCGCGAACTTTACGATTTAAGCGGTAACATAAGCTATCGCCTATTGTCGCGAACCGTTTCCATTTCTGACAATTGCAAGCCCGAGCGGCGGACCAAAACCCAGCCGGATAAAAGCGTTTCTTGTCCGGCTCTGGCCATTCCCAACGGCGCCGCCCCGGTCGTGCCTTTGGCGCAATGCGATTGCGTGAGCAAAAACGGCTATTGGAATGACAATGGCGAGTGTATTTATATGGCCGTGCCCGGCGAGGGCCTTACTTGTCCGGCTCAATTTGCCAAATGCCGGGAATACACGGGCAATCAGGGCTATAATGTCAGAAATATTTTCTTAAGCGATTTTGAACAAGGCGCTGACTATTGGAGCGGCGGCACTTTGAGTTCAGCCGCGAATTATCCGGGCGGTTCCTCTCTGGCTTCGCGGGAAATCATTAAGAGAAATGTTTATCTTATTGCCAATAAAACCTATTTATTAAGTTTTTGGGCCAAAGGCGGTCCCACTTGCCTGGCCAATACTCCCTGCGAATTGAAAGATATCAAGTTTGCGCGGGCCGCCAATGTCGCCGATTATTTTGCGGTTAATTCGGCGCAAAAGGGCAATACGGCCGTGCCCGCGGTCCAACTTTACGATGAGTGGCGAAAATATGATTTAGGGCCGGTCTTTATGTCGTGGGCCAACGACGGCGGTCAAAATTTGGAAATCAATGCCGGCGGTGTTCAGCTTTACATTGATAATATTTTACTTAAAGAAGTTCAGGATAATTTATTTTTGGTGGAGAATTCCTGGTTCACGCCGGTTGCCTGTGATAATAAATTGGCTGACCCGACAGGTGAAAAGGGCGCCTGCCCCAACCAGGTGGGCAACGCCCCCTATCGCTGTTTTCCCGGCGAAATGGTCGGCTGTAGTTCTTATTACAGCCGCGATGACCAGCCGTTTAATTTGAAATCGTTTAACAAATTGTGCCGGCCCGAAGCCGTGGGTTGCGAGGCCTTGATTGAAACCTATAATTCCGACCCCCCCCTCGGCAGTGTCTATAATAAAAATGACATCGCGCAAATACGAGTCGCCACTGATACGCCGGTTTATTTGGTTAATAATCGGGCCTTTTCCTGCGCCGCCGCCGACAAGGGCTGTACGGCTTATGGCTTGCCCAAAGTCAACAATCGCGACGAAGTCGCGGGCTATGATGATATTTATTTGAAGAATTTGCCCGACCAGTATTCAACGGCGCTTTGCCGATTCAATGAACTGTGGTGCGAATCATTTACCGGCGACCGAACCGCTTCTTACTTCAAAGACCCGCGGGACAAGGTTTGCGTAAATCAATATATTACAGGCACAAGCACCGAGCCCATTATTAACCGCTGGGTTAAGCGGGGTTCAAATGAACCCTGCGATGTGAGTCCATACCAAACCATGGGCCAGGGGGTAAAGGTGGAAAAATTACAGCCCATTGGCTGGTTTAATAATCA
>CAYIRS010000145.1:0-1785 GCA_964365895.1 uncultured Gammaproteobacteria bacterium | reverse complement strand
GCCAGCGCCTCGCCTTTTCTGATGGTGGCACATTATCTTTTAATCCAGCGGCCGCCGTCCCCGACCTTGGCGAATATTTAGCGATATAAGCCATATCAAATTTTATTTTTTTAAAAATTTTAATGGTATTTAAAAATTGCTTTTTGGTTTCGTTGGGAAAACCGACGATAATATCAGTTGATATCATGACATTGGGAATCGCCTTTCTGACTTTTTTAATTAATCTTAAATAATGCGCCGGCGTATATTTGCGATTCATCGCCTTTAAAATATCTTTATCACCCGATTGAATCGGCAAGTGTAAATAAGGCGTAAGGTGCTTGCCCTTGGCCATTATTTTTATTAAATCATCAGACAAATCCTTGGGATGGCTGGTAATAAATCTTAGCCAATAATCTCCGGTAATTTCATCTATTATTTTCAGCAATAAAGGAAAATTAATCACTTTTGACTTTTGACTTGCAAATTTTGAATTTTGAATTTTGAATTTTGACTTATAACTATTTACATTCTGTCCCAGTAAAGTAATTTCTTTATATCCCCTTTTAATTAAATCTTTACATTCCTTAATAATCTCTTGGGCCGGCCGCGATACTTCCCCGCCCCGGACATAAGGCACCACGCAATATGAACAGAAATTATTACAGCCGGTCATAATCGGCACATAGGCCTGAAATTTTGAACTGGGTAAGGGCTTAAGATAAAAATAATCAGCGACCTCAATCACTTTTAAGCCACCTAATTTGCTTGGCAATTGATTAATTTCGGAAATCGGCAAGAGCAAATCAAATTTATTATTTAATTTATTTTTATCTTTATCCAAAACACAACCGGTTAAAATGGTAATCAAGTCCCCCCGGCTTCTCCTTTTCTGCCAAATTCTTGATTTGCCATAAATCCGGTCTATGGCGCTTTGGCGCACCGAACAGGCCACGGCTATAATTAAATCCGCCTCGTTTTCCTGTGAGGTTTTTTTATAACCCAAACCGGATAAAACCGCGTCTATTCTCTCCCCGTCGGATTTGTTCATCTGACAGCCCAAGACCCAGATAAAATATTTTTTTGTTTTTTTTGTTTTTCCTTTTTTTGCCATTTTCACCATGCAAAAATTCTAACAAAAAACCCGCCCTTTTTCAAGGATGTTTTTTATGTATTTTTCCTCCCCTTTCCAAGGGGGTCGCTAATGCGACGGGCAGAAGCGACCCCGACGTTGAGTCGGGGGAGAGTAGATGAAAGCGACCAAAAGGAGCTTTCAGCTCTGCCCAGGAACACTCAAGAGGGGTTCTGAATGGTAGCATAAATCGGGTGTCATTAATTGATTGAATGGCTCACTCTTATTTCTTGACTTTCAAAACCCCCCTTCCCCCCGCCCTCACCCTACCCTCTCCCCGATTACGGGGCGAGGGATTTTTAATACCGTACCCTCTTTCTTAATTCCCCTCTCCCTAATGGGAGAGGGTAGGGTGAGGGCAGGGGGAGGAAAATAACCTCCTCCCCCGCCCGCCATCGTAGAGACGGGGCAATGTGTCCGGCGAATGCCAGATGCCCCGTCTCTACAATTAAAAATCGGGCAATCAGTTTTTTCTGATTGCCCGAAATGATATTTTTTACCCAAATTTTAAAAGTACCATATCTCGTTATTCACTTCGCCGCTATCTCATCCCCCTTATTTGGATAATTGAACATATGCCTCGTGTTTGCGGTAAAGCTCCAGGCGATCCTTCGCCTCCTGTAATTCCTTTTCTTTATTTTCCACGGTGGCATCTTTTACTAAGAGCCCAATTG
>CAYIRS010000144.1:0-1799 GCA_964365895.1 uncultured Gammaproteobacteria bacterium | reverse complement strand
GACCAAAGCGATTGCCTCCTCGGCCGAATAGGATTTTTTGCGGTCAATCAGGCCGACCGCTTTTTGATATCTTTTTGATGGCTGGTGTTGGATTTTTTTCATAATATTTATTTTTGGTGGTGCAAGCGCGTTTAGGACTAGTAAACGCTCCCACTATTATTAATTTTTGTTAATTTTGAATGTTGAATTTTAGAATTTTGAAATAATTTTGAATTTTGTAATGTTTCAAAATTAAATCATTAAAACATTATTTCAAAATTCAAAATTGTAAAATTCAAAATTACTCAATCTCCACCCCCATTTGCCTGGCCGTGCCTTCAATAATTTTGCAAGCCGCCTCTAAATTTTTGGTATTTAAATCCGGCATTTTGATTTTAGCGATTTCTGCCACTTGCTGTTTGGTGATACGGCCCACCTTTTCCTTTAGCGGGTTGCCCGAGCCCTTGACAATGCCGGCCGCTTTTTTAATTAATTCGGCGGCGGGAGGCGTCTTTAAGATGAAAGTATAGGTCCGATCTTCAAAAACAGTTATCTCGGCCGGAATAATGTCGCCCATTTTGTTTTTGGTGGCGGCATTGAATTTTTGGCAGAATTCCGCGATATTCAAGCCATGCTGGCCCAAAGCCGGCCCGATTGGAGGCGCGGGATTGGCCTGGCCGCCGGGTATTTGCAATTTTATGATTGTCTTTATTTTTTTGGCCATAAATTTTTTAATAATTTTGAATTTTACAATTTTGAATTTTGAAATAATGATTAAATTTTGAATTTTGAATTCCAAATGGGTGAGAAACGCAACTATTTGAAAATTAAATCATTCAAAATTATTTCAAAATTCAACATTCAAAATTGAAAATTTTTACTTATATCTTCTTAATCTGCAAAAAGTCCAATTCCACGGGCGTTTCTCGGCCGAACATTGAGACCAAGACCTTGACTTTGCCTCTTGTATCATCTATTTCCACCACCTTGCCTTCCATATTTTTAAAGGGTCCGTCGGAGATTCTGATCGGGTCGCCCTTACTCACATCAATTTGGTATTCCGGCTCATTGACACCCATTCTTTTTTGCAAGTCCTTAATTTCCGCCTCGGAGATGGGCGTGGGCGTGGTGCCCGAGCCGACAAAACCGGTGACGTGCGGGGTATTTCTGACCACATACCAGGAATCATCGGTCACAATCATTTCCACCAAGACATAGCCCGGATAAATTTTTTCCTCCACGATTTTTCTTTTGCCGTTTTTAATTCTGATTTTCTTTTCCTTGGGAATCAAGACATTAAAAATTTTATCTTCCATATCCATGGATTCAATGCGCTGTTTTAAATTATGAGAGACCGCCTCTTCCAGCCCCGAGTAGGTATGCAAGACATACCAGCGCCGGCCCAGTTGTAAATTTTGTTTGGCCATATTATTTAATTATTTTTTCTAAGCCAAAATTCAAAATATAATCAATCATGCCCAAAAACGCGGCCACGCCCAAGGAAACGGCAATGACCAAAATCGTATGCCTTCTTACCTCGATTTTGGTCGGCCAAGTAACATGTTTAAGCTCCTCCCGGGAATCCTTGATGTATTGGATTAGTTTATGGGCATTGGACATATTTTTTTTCTATCTTAAAATCCGCTCAAAGCGGATGATGGTTTATGGATTTATTATAGGTAATTTTTTTAAAAAAAGCAAGGGCGGTTAGAATTATTGTCAAGGCATCGCGACTAAGCGCCAATGAGCGACTAAAAATTTTAATTTTCATTTGGCTCCCCATCATCAATTTTGGTTGGGTTGGGCGAATAGAGTTTATT
>CAYIRS010000143.1:0-1824 GCA_964365895.1 uncultured Gammaproteobacteria bacterium | reverse complement strand
TGCTTGCCCAAAGCATGCCACCTTGCCCCCATAATCGGCTGTCCCAGCCGGGTGATGAGTTCCGGCTCTTTTTTATTAAGGTCATAAAGCCAGATTTCCCAGTCATTATAGAAAAGCGCCATATCTTTATTCAGCCACGAAATATCTTTGGCCCACGTTTTGAAAATCGGATTTTTGTTTTGCGGGTCAACAATAAACAAATTTTGGCTACTCGGGCCGAAAAGGAATAATTTATCCGCCGATTTATTGATAAACGAACAGTCGTCGCATCTGATATTTTCGGCGATTAACACCGGGGAAGCAACCTTGCCAAAATTTATATTAAGGGCGGCCGAAGCATTTTCGGCCGATAGATAATCGCCCAGCGCCTGGCGATAAATTGATTTATTTTGGTAAAAGTAGGCCCTATCGCCGACAATCAAGAAGTCCTGAGTGGAGGTGGCGTTAAGCAATAATTTATATTTTTTTTTGAATAAATCCATTTGCCATAAGCCCCGGGAATTCAAGCTGTAAATTGTATTGTCGCTTTGCAAATCCCATTTGAGATTCTGCTCAATAGCGGGCAAAATACTGGCATTTAAAACCATGGGCTCGCCATCGCTTTTTTCAACCTCAAAAACGTAAAATTTCCTTAAAGGCGGCTGATTGTTTTTGGCCTCAATAATGATTTTGCGGCTGCTGTTAGACCAGGCGATTATTTTTATCTCATCATCATCTAATTTTTTAATTTGTCTTATTTTGTCATTTTCTAAATTAAGCAAATTGATTTCCTTGCGGTTATTGATAAATATAATTTTTTCGCCGTCGGGCGATAATTGCCAGTCAACTATATTTTGGGCCGCCAAAGGAATGGGCAGGGTATTTTTCCAGAGAATAATTTTTTCGGCGAAGGTGGTGCCATTGTCATAAATCGGCAATTTTTTATTCCAATCATGATAGCCGTTTTTGGTCAGTTTGATTTCATAGTCGCCGGGCAAAAGCCGTTCAATTCTGGCCGGCGTATCCTTTTTTTCTACTAATTTTCCATTCAAATATATGGCGGCGGCGCGGGGCGCTGAACTTACGATTAAAATACCGGTTTTTTGGATTTTGCCTCTTTTGAGATTAAAACGATAACCCTGGGTATAAAGCACAATCAGGGGGGCGAGAATCAAAAAAATTATGATAAAAGTAATATAGGTAATTCGGCGATAAAATAAATTCATTCTTCTATTTTGTTAATTTTGCCGTTTAAATTTTGCAGGCGCGAAACAACATCTTCGTAACCGCGCTCTATTTGATAGATATTTTCAATGGTCGTTTGTCCCTCGGCGACCAAGCCCGCCAAAATCAGCGCCATGCCCGCCCGTAAATCCGGACTTTCTAATTTTTTACCCATTAACTTGGTCGGCCCGCTCACGATGACGCGGTGCGGGTCGCACATAATTATATTGGCGCCCATTTGGACAAGCTTATCCGTATAAAATAACCGCCCCTCGTAAATGGTCTCGTGGATTAAACTTTGGCCGTCGGCCTGGGTCATTAAGACGGTAAAGGGCGCTTGTAGGTCGGTGGAAAATCCGGGATATTCATGGGTGCGCAATTCGACCCCATGCAGTTTGCTTTTTTTGGTCATAATATAATCAGCGCCGATTTCCAAATCAGCGCCGGCTTTTTTGAGCATTAGCAGTTCGGTTTCCAAATGTTCGGGCTGGCAATTGGTAATTTTAATTTCACTGTCGGTAATTAAGCCCATGATAACAAATGAACCGGCTTCAATTCGGTCAGGGATTAATTGGTATTCGCCGGCGGAAATTTTTTCTACGCCCTCAATGGTAATGACGG
>CAYIRS010000142.1:0-1839 GCA_964365895.1 uncultured Gammaproteobacteria bacterium | reverse complement strand
ACGGCGCCAGCTCAATATTTTTTCCCAAATTTTTAAAACTCACCAAGTCCTCATTGAAATATAATTTAATCACCCCGGTCGGTCCATTTCTATGTTTGGCAATATGGATTTCCGCGACATGCTTTTCCTCTTCTGATAAAGAATTTAAGTCATAACCGCGGTCGGCGGACTTGCGATAGATAAACATGACCACATCCGCGTCCTGTTCAATGGAGCCGGATTCTCTCAAGTGGGATAACTTCGGAATGGCCGGATGGCTGGCTTCCACGGCGCGGTTAAGCTGGGATATGGCCAAAACCGGGACATTTAATTCTCTGGCCACGCCCTTGAGCGAGCGGGATATTTCCGCGATTTCTTGCACCCGATTATCGCCGTGGCTGCTTGAACCCTCCATTAATTGCAGATAATCAATAATAATCAGGTCTAAGCCGTGTTCCATTTGCAGTCGTCTGGCTTTGGTCCTGATTTCCATAATATTGCTGTTGGCAAAATCGTCAATAAATATCTGGCTTTCCGACAATTCGCTCATGGCGTGGCCGATTTTAGGAAAATCATCGCCGCCCTCGGAAAGTTTGCCGGTGCGCATTTTCCACAGGCCCACGCCCGCCTCGGCGCAAATCAAGCGGTCCACCAATTGCTCTTTTGACATTTCCAAAGAAAATATGCCCACGGCCATTTTATTTTTTGTGGCCACGTGTCTGGCGATATCAAGCGCTAAAGAGGTTTTTCCCACCGACGGCCTGGCCGCCAAGATTAGCAAATCAGATTTTTGCATGCCGGCCAAAAGGTTGTCTAAATCCGTAAAGCCCGTTGGTATGCCCCTTAATTTTCCTTTTTCCCGGTGCAATTCGTCAATGCGGTCAAAAGCGTCTGATAAAATATCCTGGATAGGCGTAAATTTTTCTTTCAAATAATTTTGCGAAACGGAAAAAATGGCTTGTTCGGCTTTATCAAGAACTTCGCTCACCTCCCGCTCTTCATGATAACTGGCTTCCAGTATTTTGTTGGCCGCCGAAATCAATTTCCTTAAGGTGGATTTTTTTTGAATAATTTTTGCGTAAGAAATGACGTGGGCGGCGGAGGGGATTTGGTTGGTTAGGGAAACCAAATAACTCCGGCCGCCGATTTTTTCCAATAGATTTTTTTCCTGAAGCCGGCTGGATAAACTCAAAAGATCAATTTCCTCTTTCCGCTCAAATAAGTCCAAAATTGTTTCAAAGATAATATTATGATTTTCTGAATAAAAATCGCCCGCCTTGAGCAGGTCGGCGATTTTAATAATCGCGTCCTTATCAATCAATAAGGCGCCCAATAAAGATTGCTCGGCTTCAATGTTTTGCGGGGGTAATTTTTCCACTAAATTTTGGGCATTGTCCGGCATAGATATTGAGATGGTTACAAAACAATCTCATTTTAACTAATATATTTTATTTTCGCAAATGGAAGTTTTAAACAGATTATACACGGGTATTTGGGGGATAGTTTATGGTTTTTTTCCCCTATTAAGAGATTGTCCTGCGAACGCAGGAGGGGATTTGCCGTATTCCCCTCCTTTCCAAGAGCCTGCCCTGCGAATGCGGGGAGGGGGCCAAAGAGAGGTTTGCCGGATACTTTTTAGATTTTTTTCTTGCTAAAAATAAATTTATTTGTTATAATATTTTTTGATACTAATAATAAGCGCCTATAGCTCAGTCTGGGTCGAGACGGGTTGGAAGCGACGACACCGAGCGTCGGACAATCTGCCGGGGGTCGCAGAAGCGACGGGCAGGAGCGAGGCAAGCGCGAAGCGCGTCGACGAGCGTAGATGAATGCGACCCCGGCCCCGACGTAACGTCGGGG
>CAYIRS010000141.1:0-1867 GCA_964365895.1 uncultured Gammaproteobacteria bacterium | reverse complement strand
TTTCTCCCCAGTCCTCAATCCAAAGTGATGGTGATTTAAAAGCCGAGGAATTATTTATTTTTTTATCTATTGTAAATGCTCGGCATAATTTTCCCGGGCCGTCCGTCTTGATATTTTTATCAAGGCCGCTAATTGGTTTTACGCCTCTAATAAGCACGGCCGACGGGTAATTTTCTTTTTCGGTGACTATATTTAGGCAATAATACATGCCATAAATTAAATATACATACCAACATCCCGCCTCGCCAAAAAGCGTTTCGGTGCGGGGCGTGCGGCCGCGGCTGCCATGGCAGGCCAAGTCCTTTGGTCCGCAATACGCCTCGGTTTCCGTGATTTGTCCGATGATTTTTTGACCATCAATTTCCCGGATTAAATATTTCCCCAACAATTCTTTGGCGACTTCCCGAGTATTTTGTTGGTAAAATTCTTGGGCTAAGATTTTTTGTTCACTCATTTTTGGGTGTTAATGGCTTTTATGGCTTGGCTGATGTTATTAGCGACTATTATGTTTTTATTTTTTATCTCGACGTTTAAATTTTTTGTTTCCGGCATAATTACACTTTCAAAATTTAATTTATTGGCTTCCCTTAAGCGGGTTTCGGTTTGGGGGATGGGTCGGATTTCGCCCGACAAGCCGATTTCGCCAAACGCCAAAACTTTATTGGCCGGCACTTCCAAATAAGCGGAAACCAAAGCTAAGGCGACGGCCAAATCCACGCCCGTCTCCTTGATTTTTAAGCCGCCGGCGATATTTAAATAAATATCGTAATTGGCCAAATTAAATTTGGCGATTTTGGAAATCACCGCCACAATCATTTGGAGTCGGTTAAGGTCAAAGCCGGTGGCGCGCCGTTGGGGATAGCCAAAACTGGTTTTGCTGACCAGCGCCTGAACTTCTACTAGAAAAGGCCGGCTCCCTTCCATGACCACCGTGCTGATGGTGCCGGGCAAAGCCAAATTATTTTTTTCAAAAAATATTTCCGACGGATTGGCGGCTTCGGCTAAGCCGCCGCCGGTCATTTCAAAAATTCCGATTTCACCGGTTGAGCCAAAACGATTTTTTATGCCCCGCAAAATTTTGTAATAATTTTTATTGTCATTTTCCAGATAAAGGACCACATCCACCAAATGTTCCAAGGATTTTGGGCCGGCCACCAAGCCGTCCTTGGTCACGTGGCCGATAATGATAATAGGAATGTTAATTTCTTTCGCCATTGAGAGAAGCTGGCCGGTGCAAGCCGTAATCTGGCTCATACTGCCGAAGCCGCCGCCCAGCTCATTAAAATTCATGGTTTGGATTGAATCAATAACCGCCAACTGCGGTTTCGTTTCCTTAATGGTCGCCACAATTTTTTCTATATCGGTTTCGGCTAAAAATTGTAAATTATTCAAATCAAGATTAATCCGCTCGGCGCGGATTTTTATCTGCCGGGCCGATTCTTCGCCCGAGACGTAGAGCAGGTTTTTTATATTATGCGCGGCTTGGAGGATTAAAGTTGATTTTCCCACGCCCGGGTCGCCGCCCAACAGGATTAAAGAGCCATTGACAATGCCGCCGCCCAAAACGCGGTCAAATTCGTGGTTGTGGGTTTTCAGGCGCTGGTCGGCGGTTGATTCTATTTCATTTAAATTAATGGTTTTTTCGGCTGATACCATTTCCCCACTGTTTTGTTTTTGTGTTTTTGTGACCACCCGTTCCTTAATCGTGCCCCAGGCGCCGCACTCGGTGCACCGGCCCTGCCATCTGGGAAATTGGGCGTCGCAATTGGCGCAACGATAAATAGTGGTTAAATTATTAGCCATATTAGGTATAATGAGATGGTTACAAAACTATTTTAGCTATAAATTTAGGACTTTTTGAGCGAGA
>CAYIRS010000140.1:0-1873 GCA_964365895.1 uncultured Gammaproteobacteria bacterium | reverse complement strand
TTGCGCGACATGATTTCGCAAAATCATATGCAAAGCGTCACAATTTATTCAACCCCGACTTGCCACTTTTGCCATCTGGCTAAGGATTTTTTCAAAGAAAACAACATACCCTTCACCGATTATAATGTGGCCTCAGATACGGCCAAAAGGCAGGAAATGCTTGAAAAAAGCGGACAAATGGGTGTTCCCGTCATTCTCATCGGCAACGAGCTTGTAGTGGGCTTTAACAAGCCTAAAATCAGCGAATTATTGGGTCTCTAAGGTGTCCTCGCCGGGAGTCGAACCTGGATCAGCTCGTTAGGAGTGAGCCGTTCTATCCATTGAACTACGAGGACTATTCATATAATCTAACATACAAAAGGCCTATTTGGAATTATTTTTTTATGCTATTATGTCTGCATGACAGAAAAAGGACCCAATTTAAAAATATCAGACAACACGGAACAGCGTGAGATTTGGGGAATGGAAAACCTTAATAATTTGATTGACAGCGGAGGCGGGGATGAATTTGATGAGGCTCTCTTGGATGCCCTTAGGTTTGGACAAATTAAAAAAAAACAGCTTCTTGAATTAGCGCTTAAATTGGTTAAAAAAAATAGAATTGAGTTAAATGAGGCAAAAAAACAAGTATATCTTGATCCGCTAACTGGGCTTCTTGATCGCCGTGTTTTTGATAAAGAACTATCTGTAGCAGAAAAGAGGTTGCATCAAGGAGATAATAAAATAAAGGAAAGACGTGAGTCTCATAAAGGTTATGTTTTATGTGTTTTTATAGACATAGATGACTTTAAAGCAGTAAACGATAATCCAAAATATGGTCATTCTGTGGGAGATCAGGTCCTGAGGGCACTTGTTCTATATTTAGAAGAAGAAGCAAATGAACGAGGAGGAAAAGCTTTTCGTTGGGGTGGTGATGAGTTCGCGATTATTCAAGAAGGCAAGGATAATTTAACAGACGATCAGGTAGCAGAAATTTCCCAAAGAATCGAGACGAAAATAAATTCTCGATTATCCGTACCGGTTGGCGCTGAGCAATTAAATGTTACAATTTCCGTGGGAGCTGCAATATTAAGACAAGGCGAGAACAAGACAATTAAAGAATTAGAAGACGAAGCTGACAGGCAAATGTATAATACAAAAAAGAGGAAACAAGAATCAAAATAATCGTATTAATATCTTCCGTTTTGTAAATTATTGTGTTAAATTATACCCATGGACCCCGAATCCAAAAAGTTGCTGGAAGAAACTTATCAGCTGGCTGAAGAAAACAATAAAATGCTTCATTCTTTGCGCCGTTCGATGATCTTTTCCAGAGTTTTGAGTTTTGTCTATTGGATAATTATTATCGGTTCCGTTTTTGGCGCTTATTATTTTATTCAGCCGTATATTGACCAATTGCTTGATGTTTACGGCGGAGCGAAGGGGAATCTGGAAGATGTCGGCGGGATGATTAATAATTTTAAAGATAATTTGTCCCAATAGTTTTTTTGTAATAATATTGCCTGGGTACCCGCCTGCATCAGCTATGCTGAAAGCATTGCGGGCAGGGCTCAGAAGGTAGAAAGATTTTGAAAAAGTAATATGCCTGGGTAGCTCAGTAGTAGAGCATTTCCCTGAAGAGGAAGTGGCCGGGTGTGCGATTCACCCCCCAGGCACCAAAAAAATTTCTTAACTAAAAATAGAACGGCCCGGACTCCCTCGCGGGGGCCCGGGCCGGGATCGTTCTCGGGCGGGATGTAACACTCCCCGTCGAGGACTACGCCCCTCTCGCAAAAACCGGGCGGAGGGGTGGGTACACTCTCCAGAGCCCAGAGGAGCCCCAGGAAGACGACTACGACGGCTAAAAAAACCGCTATCGTAATCTTCTCCCTCT
>CAYIRS010000139.1:0-1883 GCA_964365895.1 uncultured Gammaproteobacteria bacterium | reverse complement strand
ACAAGCAAAAACTTTTCTTCTTTCGGAAGACGTTTGATAATTTCCTTAAAGAAACAGTCAAACAAAAGGCCTCTGATTTTCATTTGATTGCTGATATGCCGCCCTATATCCGCGTTAATGGCGACTTAAGGCCATTAAACAAAAAACCAATCGACGCCAAAGAAATAGAGGCCTTGATAAAAGAATGCCTGACCGACAATTTATTTAAAAAATTTGTCATTGAGAGAGAGCTGGATTTCGCCCATGAAACCCCAGATGGTTCCCGCTTCCGTATAAATATCCACTGGGAAAAAGGCAATGTCGGTTTAGCCGCCAGAACTATTCCTTCACAGGTGCCAAGCATGAAAGAAATCGGCATGTCGGAAGTGGTTTATGACCTTTGCAATCTTGACCGCGGCCTGATTTTAGTAACCGGACCGACCGGTTGCGGCAAGTCCACTTCCTTGGCCGCGATGATTGACTTTATAAATAAAACCAAGAGTGTTAACATTATCACCCTGGAAGATCCGATTGAATTCGTTTTCAAGCCGATAAAAAGCATCATCAGACAAAGACAATTAGGCACTGACATCCTGTCTTTTCAAAACGGCCTGGTCCATGTTCTGCGCCAAGACCCAAATGTGATTATGGTTGGCGAAATGAGAAATTTAGAAACCATTGCGACGACCATTACTCTGGCGGAAACCGGGCATTTGGTCTTTGCCACCCTGCATACTTACAGCGCGGCGCAAACCATTGACCGCATTATAGACATCTTCCCGCCCTATCAGCAAAATCAAGTACGCATGCAAATATCACTAACCCTTAAAGGCATTATCTCGCAAAAACTGCTTCATAGCACTGACGGCAAAAGAGTCGCCGCCAGAGAAATACTGATTAATACGCCCGCCATCGCCAATTTAATCAGGGAAAATAAAATCGCCCAAATCAAATCCACGATGCAGACCAGCGCCAAAGAAAAAATGATTACTATGGACGTGGCCATTAAAAGATTGTATGAAGAAGGCGTTATCGCCCGCGAAATCATGGAAGCCAATATCTCACCTTTTGATAAAATCGCCTATTAGACTATAAATAAAAAACAGTCCCGCTCCGACGTTACGTCGGGACGGGGTTGATTTTTTTATAATTTTATGATAATCTTAAATTTATTTAAAACTAAATTAAGCACCCGTAGCTCAACTGGATAGAGTACTTGGCTTCGGACCAAGGGGTTGCAGGTTCGAATCCTGCCGGGTGCAAATTAATAAATAATAGTTGTAAGTTTCTAAAAATACTTTATAATTAAAGGGGTGAGAAAGTTAAAATTATTAAGATAAAAATATATAAAACATAAATGAAAAAATCCTGGGGCAAGCATCTGATTATAGATGCTTGCGGAATAGATAGGGAGAGATTGGAAAACTGGCAAGCTATTTTAAAATTACTCCGGGACTTGCCTAAAAAATTAAACATGAGAGCGCTTTGTCGGCCATTTGTGGCTAAAGTGGCTTCTGACAAATATCACGATTGGGGAATATCGGGCTTTATTATGCTTTACGAAAGCCATATTTCTTTGCATACTTGGCCCGGCGAAGGATATTTGGCAATGGATATTTATTCTTGTAAAAATTTTAAGGAAAAAAAAGTAATTGAATATTTAAAAAAATATTGGGGTTGTAAAAAAATGAAAGTAAAAGCGATTATAAGAGGATAGAAGATTAAAAGGTTTAAAGTTGAAAGTTAATTTGGGGCGCATAGCTCAGTCGGTAGAGCAGCTCCCTCTTAAGGAGACGGTCGCAGGTTCAAATCCTGCTGCGCCCACATATTTAAAACCCCCTGATTAATTAGGGGGTTTTAAATATGACTTTTAGCCATTTTCTTTCTTTCTATCCTCGGCCTTC
>CAYIRS010000138.1:0-1942 GCA_964365895.1 uncultured Gammaproteobacteria bacterium | reverse complement strand
GTTCATGTAGAGATGGTTACAAAACTATATTTCTCTAAATTTGTCCTTTTTGGCTGCGACGGCGTCGGGCGGGCGCAAAATGACTTTCACCGTAGCTACTGCTACGGCTCAAGTTATTTTGCTCGCCTCGCTGAGTCGAAGCGGGCTGGCCCTCCTTGTCTCGCTCAAAAAGTCCTAAATTTATAGCTAAAATAGTTTTGTAACCATCTCATTTTCTAAATCCTAGCATTTTTAGCATAATTGTCAAATTTTTTGGCAACTTTTTTAGAATTGACTTTTTACTTTAAAAATGAAAAGATTAATTAAAGATTATGCCTATAAAAAATAAAAGACCGGAACTTATTGCGCCGGCGGGGGATTTAAGAAAATTAAAATACGCGTTTGCTTATGGCGCGGACGCGGTATATTGCGGTTTGCCGGCTTTTTCTTTGCGCGCCCAAACCGGCTTTGATTTGAAGTCACTTAAACAAGGAATCGCTTACGCGCATAAATTAAAAAAGAAGGTTTATGCGACGATAAATATTTTTGCGCATAATCGGCACTTAAAAATTTTGTCCCCGCACCTGAAAGAATTAAAAAAAATTAAGCCGGATGCCATTGTGATTTCCGACATCGGCATTTTACAGATGGTGAAGAAGTTTTTGCCCAAAACGCCAATCCACCTTTCCACGCAAATGAACACCTTAAATTATGAAGCCGTGAAATTTTGGCAAAAGCAGGGCGTGAAAAGAATTATTTTAGGGCGGGAAACCGCGTTGGAGGATATAAAAGAAATTCATCAGCGAGCGCCAAAAATGGAATTGGAGGTTTTTGTCCACGGCGCCATGTGTATGAGTTATTCGGGAAGATGCTATCTCTCGGCTTGGCTCGCCTCGCTGGAGTCGAGTCGAAGCGGGCTTAATCAGCGAAGCGCCAACCAAGGGCTTTGCACCCAGCCATGCAGGTGGGAATATAAAGTTTTTTTAGAAGAGCCACTAAGGCCGGGAGAAATGATTCCCCTTGAGGCCGATAAAGAGGGAACTTATATCATGAATTCAAAAGACCTATGCTTGATTGATTATTTAGATGAGCTGGCAAAAGCGGGCGTGGTTGCTTTTAAGCTGGAAGGCAGAACAAAAAGCGTTTATTATTTAGCGGTTGTGACAAAAGCTTATCGAAAGGCGATTAATTTAGACCTCACCCGGTCCTGGGCAGCGCCGGTTGCCTGCCTGCCGGCAGGCAACCCTCCCAGGGTCGCAACCGCCGGCATTCGCATTAGCTCATTGCTGCCCGTCGCGATGCGACCCCTCTCCTCAAGACGAGGAGAGGGGGTAATACTTAAGGAAATTAAAAATGAATTATATAAGATTGATAATCGCGGTTATACGACGGGATTTTTATTGGGTGATGAAAATATGGCTAGGCATAATTTTAAAACGTCAAAAGCCATTAGTGATTGGGGTTTTGTGGGGGAAGTTATAAAAACACAAAAGCACGAAAGCAAAAAAGCACGAAAGCAAAAAAGCACAAAAACACAAAAACAAGACATTTTTATTCGCGTCCATAATGTATTGAAAGTTGGTGAGAAAGTAGAGTTGGTAACTCCGGACAATTGTTATACAATAGAGATAAAGGAACTGTTTAATAGAAAGGGCGAAAAAATTAAGGAAGCGCATGGTGGGACGAGGGAGGTATATAATTTTATGCTAAGTGGCGACCTTATTGTTTCGACAATGAGTATATTAAGGAGTAGAAAATTTTGAATTTTGAATTTTGAAATAATTTTGAATTTTGTAATGTTTAAAAAATTAAATCATTAAAACATTATTTCAAAATTCAAAATTGGAAATTCAAAATTAATTTAAAAATATGATCTCCTATCTTCGCGGCCAAGTAAAATACAAATCCGTTATTCCCAAAAAGGATAATTTTATCATTCTTGAGGTTCATGGCGTGGGCTACA
>CAYIRS010000137.1:0-1944 GCA_964365895.1 uncultured Gammaproteobacteria bacterium | reverse complement strand
CCGCCGCGCCACCTTTGCTCTTAAACGCGCTAATCGTTTTACCGCCCTTACCGCCAGTCAAGGCGTCAAGGCCCTTTAAACCGCCGAGGGCCAGGCGGCCAGCACCCTTAGCTCCTCCCAAGGCCAACCCGCCCGCCAATCCCGCCGTACCCCTGCCCAATTTTTTGCCCCAGCCAAGCGGCGCCTTGCCAATCTTCTTCAGCCCGCCCAAGGCGCCGGAAGCGGCCGACGCGCCAGCCACGCCCAGCTGCTGCGCCACCACCAAACTGCCCGCCAAAAGGCCGATCACCACAATGGCGTTAAATAAACCGGCCGTGCCCAACATTGTATTTAATTTGGTTTGATCGGGCGCGCCAGGAGTAAATACGTTAGTAGTTGGATCAGTTGTGCCAGTAACTAGGCTAGTAGTATTTGAATCCGTACCAAATAAAGTAATATTGCCTTCCTCTCCAATGGTCATCATAATCGTCAAAGAAAGATAAAGGAAAAACAGCATCAACGGCCCGACCAGCAGATATTTAAACATCTCGTCCCACCATCTTTTGGCATACCCTTGGGCGCGCGGGAAAGCGCTGGCCAAAAACGCCAAGGGCGATAAAATGACCAAAAACCAAAACATAATAATGCGGAAAACCAAAACCACGGTAATAATAACCATAACCACAATCGCGACCACGCCCACGACCAAAGCAATCATTAAGACGGAAATTATGTCAATCCAATCCATTTCAGTGTTGGCTAATTGTGCTATAATTGCTTTGTCCGTCTTCCCAAGATCAAAAAAATTGGGAAAGCCGAGCGCGCCCAGTATGATGTTTTTGCCGCCGTTGGGCATTTCCGCGATCTTATGGGCAAAGGTAAGCATCACAATTTGTGAAAAATCAATCAGCAGGCCGGCAAACATTTTGGAAAAATTTATCAGCGCGGCCATAACCAAAAGTTTGGGTAAAAGTTTTTTCCAATCGCTATAGACCGGCACCCTTAAAATCGTACCCACGGCAATCACCAAAAGAATAATAATGAAAAAATTATTGCTCACATCTCGGACAATGGCCCAGCCCTTTTTTACGGCGTCCATATCCAGTATATTGTTGAACTTGCCGACCAAAAGCATTAAGGTCATAACCCTATCAATCACAAAACCCAAAGACGCAGCCAGATAATAAAATATCAAGCCCATGAGATTGCCCAGGCGGGTCTCGGTACCAGCTGGCTGGGCGGGATTGGGATTTTTAACGTTGGGATTTTCCGTGCCAGGAGCAGAACTTTGAGAGGTGGGCTCATAATATGGATTGAAGATATTTATTTCAGCTTGGTTTGGTGGGGGGGCTTCCTCTTGCGCATGAGCAAATCTAAAAAAGCCAAAAAATATCACCAACAATAGAATCGGCACGAATAAGTTTATAATTTTTTTTCTTTTCTCTGACATTATAAAATAATTTATAATTTTGAATTTTAGAATTTTGAAATAATGATTTAATTTTGAATTTTGAATTAATTGCTTGTTTCAAAATTTATTCATTCAATCCGCCAGCTGGCGGACAAAATTCAAAATTGGAAATTCAAAATTTAATTTTTTTTACTCATTTTTCACGATTATCCAATTAGCCATGGTGCCGTCGCCATCTTTATTATTAGTTTTATACCAATTATCGGTTATGGTTATTTTGGCTTTAACCAAACAAACACCAGAGTTGACTGGCACCAAACCATTCACACCATAAGGACCGACGCCGGAATATCTTTCGCCTTCGCAATAAATTTTATCATCATTCAAAGTTCCAGCATCAGCAAATTTATTTTTGCCCTTAATCCCCCAATAATCATAATAATGATAAATCTCAAAGGGATAGTCCAGGTTGGCGCGGGTTCGCAGATTGATGGCCGTGGCCGAAGTTTCATTGCCGTCGCCCCAATCAACCTGATAGGCGCTGATGGGCAATT
>CAYIRS010000136.1:0-1953 GCA_964365895.1 uncultured Gammaproteobacteria bacterium | reverse complement strand
AATACATACCCCTTAATGGTGTTGGCACCTTCAACCACTATATTAGCCGGGACCTTAATTTTTAACATTTGGCCCAAGCTAATTATTGATCTAAGATATTCTAAAGCTTCTTTTTCAAGATCTGGCTCAAGCTCGGCTAATCCTATTAGTTGAACATTGGCCATCCCGCCATTTTTAGGTAATTCAACCAATAGGAGGTTGAACTTTTTTACTTCCGTAAGCTTTGCTTCGAACTCGTTCATTTCATTAGATTGCTTTGCAACAGTTAAAAGTCCAACCGCGCCAAAAAACGATAAACTTACCAGTAGTAGCGTTGCAATTAGGTAGCCGGTTTTTAGTTTTGGGCCATAAACTGTCATTTTGAATGGCTGTTTAAAACCCAGTAATCCAAGGGATTTAAGAGCTACCGGAAAACAAATAAAAGCAATGATCAGCGCGACGATAAAATTAATTGGTGTCCATTCTAAATTAGGGACTCGATTGGACGTTTCGGCAAAAACAGTTCGGGCACTAAAAAACAACCCAAGAATTAATATTGATGTTGCAACTCTGTTTTTCATTTTCCCTTCTCCTTTTCTTTGGAAAAATTTCAGTTTTCAAAGGGCGGATTACTTATTTTCTGCAACTTACTCTTAAATCACAGGCCTGTCAAATGACTCTAAGGCCTGTAATTCACCTTTTATTTTGTCCCAATTAATAGTTATAAATATATCCAAATGCCACGCCTCGCCTGCCTGCCAACGCCCGAGCCGCAGGCAAAATGGCGGGCAGATCAGCCGTTGCGGGCGTGTAGGAGCCATTTTTAAATTCCCCATGCCCCTTCCAAAAATCGCCGCCACTCGCGAGCAGTAGGGTAGGGCTTAGGCCCGGCACCATGCCCTCATCTGGAATCGGACCAGAATCTAGGGCTTAGGAGTCCCTTGTTCTATCCGTTGAACTATGAGGGCATGGTGCTGGGTAAAAGTCCCTTGCATGCCCAGCACCAAGCCATGCTTTGGTGCTGGGTTCTATCCGTTGAACTACGGAGACAAATAGCGCGTCTCAAACGCCTTGAATTATCATTAAAAATGTATTAAAATATATATGTTGTTTTACGGCTTTCGGGGTCGGTTATTTATCCTTAATATAATATCAATTTTTTTATGCAAATTCAATGGCTGGGGCAATCATATTTTAAAATCCAAACCAAGAATAACGGCGATGAAGTGATTATCGCCACCGACCCGTATGGCGCCGATATTGGCTTGAAGCCGCCCAAAATCCAAGCCGACATTGTGACCATATCGCACCAGCATCACAACCATAATAATTTGGACGCGATAAAAGGCGAGCCGTTTGTCATTGACGGGCCGGGCGAATATGAAACCAAGGGCGTTTTTATTTATGGCATACCCGCTTGGCACGATAATAAAGAGGGCAAAGAGAGGGGCGGCACTATTATATACCGCATTATCGCGGAAAATATGAACATCTTGCATCTCGGCGATTTGGGCGATTTGCTCACCGATGAGCAAATAGAAAAAATCAACGAGGTTGATATTCTGCTTATACCCGTGGGGGGTATATATACGATAGACGGAAAAAAAGCCAATGAGATAATTTCTCAATTAGAGCCGCGGATTGTCATTCCGATGCACTATAATATTCCCGGCTTAAAAACCAAGCAAGAATTAGATGGCGTGGAAAAATTTATCAAGGAGTCGGGCCTGCCCGTGGAAAAAATGGACAAATTGAAAATTGCCAAAAAGGATTTACCCCAGGAAGAGACCAAAATTATTTTATTAAGTATTTAATTATGCCAAATAAAGCGCGAAAGCAAAAAAACAAAAAAACACGGGGGCGCGAAAGCAAAAAAACGCGAAGGCCAATAAAAAACACGAAGGCCAATGTTGCGACAGACAATCAAGCAAAGGCAAATATTCCCGAAACCGCAATCACGGGCAAAAAATATGT
>CAYIRS010000135.1:0-1960 GCA_964365895.1 uncultured Gammaproteobacteria bacterium | reverse complement strand
CACGAAGAATTTTTTTAAGGAATTTGCCGCGAGTTTTAAGTGTTCGGACCAGGTGATTATTCTTGATTTATTTTTTGTTAAAGGACGGGAAAATCCAGCGGACTTTGATGTTAGCGCCGAAAAATTGGCCGTGGCCATCAAGAAAAACGGAGTTGACGCGCGATATGGCGATGAAATGACTTTAAATGAATTATCAGGCCTAGTAAATTTTTCTGATTTTGATCTGGTTTTAATAATGGGCGCGGGCGATATCTATAGCAATGCCAAAGAGATGTTCAAGGAAGTTATTGACGAGGAAGTGGAAAAAGAATTAGATACCGAGGAGGAATTGGCGGAAAAATATAAATTTGAAGAGGAGTCAAAAAGACCAAAAATAAAAGGCGCGGGCTTTAGTCAGCAGAAAAAAATCGTGGAGGAAAATAAATTTTATACTAAAAGAAAGAAGCGATAGCATGGAAATAAAAAATAAATTATTTGATATTACTGGCGGGCGTTTGAAAGAAAATGAGCCATTGGCGCCCCATACGACATTTGGCGTGGGCGGGCCGGCCAAGTATTTCTATGCGGCCGACGACCCGCAAAAAATGGCAAAATTAATTGAGGTTTGCCAGGGGGGCCGATTACCCTTTTTTATTTTAGGGGGCGGCAGCAATGTTTTAGTGAGCGATAACGGCTTTGACGGTTTGGTGATAAAAATAAATTTTTCTAAAATAAAAATCAAAAACCGCATTATGGAATGCGGCGCCGGTGTTTCTTTAAATAAGGCGGTCGGCCAATTTATTTCTATGGGCTTTGTCAATTTGGTTTGGGCCGTGGGCATACCAGGCACGATTGGCGGCGCTATTTACAATAACGCGGGCGCTTATGGCGGAGATATGGCTGGTATTGTTGAAAGCGCTACCGTTTTAAGAAATAGAAAAATCAAGAAATTAAAAAATCAGGACTGCGGCTTTGGTTATCGGGAAAGTATTTTTAAGCCGGAGAAAAATCATGATATAATCTTATCAGCGAATTTAAAATTAGAGCGCGGCGATATTGAAGAGGCGAGGCGGAAAATGAAAGAAATTTTACGCGCCCGAAAAGAAAAATTTACCGAGCCGTATTCGGCGGGCAGTGTTTTTAAAAATTGTTTTTTAACCGCGGAAGAAATTGGCGAACTGAAAACTAAGTTTCCCGAATTGCCGGAAAAATTTGTGAAAGAAAAAATCATCCCGGCTGGCTGGCTCATAGACCAGTGCGAATTAAGGGGCAAGAAAATCGGCGAGGCCAAAGTTTCGGAAAACCACGCCGGGATAATTGTTAACTGCGGCGGAGCGACGGCAGAAGAAATTATTATGCTTGTGAGTATTATTAAGCAGAAGGTCCGTTCCCGATTCAATATTCAATTGCAAGAGGAGATTGAATACGTTGGATTCTGAATAATTGTTAAATTGTTAAATTGCTAAAATTCGGCAGCAAGACAACAATTTAACCATTTAACAATAATTTTTGTGTTTAAAAATTAAAAATTAACAACATTTTATGAAAATCACCATTAAAGCCACCAACGCCAAGCTCACCCCCGAAGCCCACGAAATTATCAATAAAAAAATTGCCGGCCTGATGAAATATTATAATCAAATTATGGAGGCCGATGTGGAAGTCGGCATTACCAGCATGCACCACCAAAAGGGAAACATCTATCGCGCCGAAGTAAATTTGCAAGTGCCAAAAAAAGTCCTGCGCGCCGAAGCCGAGACTGAAAACGTTACCAAATCCATAAATAAGGTAATTGATATATTAAAAGAAGAACTGGTGAGATATAAAGAAATGCATAGAGATTAAAAGTGAAAGCGCGCGAGCGGGAATTCTTCTGAAAAAGAGGAACTCCCGCTATTTTTTTTATCTAATTTTAAAGAAAAATTATTTTTTAACGGACTATTGACAAAAAGTTAATTATATGCTAATTTTATTAATCCGT
>CAYIRS010000134.1:0-1971 GCA_964365895.1 uncultured Gammaproteobacteria bacterium | reverse complement strand
TGCTTCCCGGCATTGATTTAATGTTTTTGCAATTAGGAAAAGCGCTGCAAGCTAAAAATTTTCCGTAGCGGCCGGTTTTAATTATCATCGGCGCTCCGCATTTGCCGCACACCTCATTTGATTTTTCTTCAGGCATAATGTCTTCTTTTTTTATTTCATTATATTTATTTTCCAAGTTGGCGTGGAAGGGGTGGTAGAATTCTTCTATTACCGGCTGCCATTCTTTTCCTTCTTCGGCTATTTGATCAAGATTCTTTTCCATCTTGGCGGTAAATTCGTAATCAACGATTTTTGGAAAATGCTCTACTAGCAAATCGTTTACTACGAAAGCGATATCGGTTGGCGCTAAGCGCTTATTCTCGTCGCGGTTGACGTAGTTTCTTTCAATAATCGTGGCGATGGTCGGCGCGTAAGTGGATGGCCGGCCGATGCCGTAGCGTTCTAACGCCTTTACCACTCCGGCATCAGAATATCTTGCCGGCGGCATGGTAAAATGCTGTTCAGGGTTTAATTTTATTAAATTTAAATTTTCTTTTTCTTGAATTGCCGGCAGTTCCAATTCTTTGCTTTTCTCCGGGTAGATTTTTAAGAAACCCGGGAATTTTAGAATTTGACCAGTGGCGCGAAACTGATATTGTAGAGATGTCCCGACTTTAAGTCGGGACGTCGCTATGGCGTCAACATCAACAACAGTATGGTCAAAAACCGCTTCCGGCATTTGGCTGGCCAAAGCTCTTTGCCAGATTAATTTGTATAATTTTCGTTGGCCATTATCTTCTATTTTTATATCGGCCGGATTTTTTTCCGCGTCAGTCGGCCTGATTGCTTCATGGGCTTCTTGCGCGCCTTTTGATTTTGTTTTAAATCTGCGCGGAGTTTTAAGGGCGTAGTTTTCTCCTAGATTGGCAATTAAATATTTTTTTGCCGACTCTAAAAAGCTTTCCGATAAATTAAGCGAGTCGGTGCGCATATAGGTAATAAGCCCTTGTTCATATAATTTTTGGGCCGTTACCATGGTTTGCTTGGCGGAAAAGCCGAGCCAGCGGTTGGCAGTTTGCTGGAGAGTGGAAGTAGTAAAAGGCGCGGGCGAATTCCTTAATCTTTCTTTTTTTTCAACATTAACCGCAACATATTCCCGGCCATTTAAGTTTTTTAGTATTTTATCCGCCTCTTCTTTATTCTTGACCGCCAGTTTATTTAATGTTTTGCCGTTAATTTTATTTAATCTAGCGGTTAACTTCTCTCGTTTTTCATTTTCAAGCAAAGCTTCAATAGTCCAATATTCGTCTGTTTTGAATTTCTGTATTTCCTTTTCGCGTTCAACAATTAATCGGACGGCCACGCTTTGCACGCGGCCGGCCGAAAGCCCTTTGGCCACTTTTTTCCAGAGGAAAGGGGAGAGCTCGTAGCCGACAAGGCGGTCAAGCACCCTTCTCGCCTGTTGAGCATCAACTAATTTCATATCAATCTCTCTGGGATTTTCCAATGCTTTTTTAATCGCATCTTTTGTTATTTCATGGAAAGTTATTCTTTCAAAACTTTTGACTTTTGACTTTTGACTTTTGACTTCAAGCCCCAAGGCTTGAATGATATGCCAAGCAATAGCTTCTCCTTCTCGGTCTTCGTCAGAAGCTAAAATCACTTTATCCGCTTTGGCTGATAATTTTTTTAAATCAGAAACCGTTTTACGCGATTTAGTCGGTATTACATACTTTGGCTTAAATTCATTGGCAATATCCACGCCCATTTCGCTTTTAGGCAAATCGCGGATATGGCCGAAAGAAGACTCTATTTTATAGTCCTTGCCGACAAATTTGGCTATTGTTTTTGCTTTAGTTGGAGATTCTACTATTATAAGATTCATAAATTAAAAATTTTTAATTTCCAATTTTTAATTTTTAAATAATTTTTAATATCCAAATATTTAAATATTAAAAATTTAGGATATTATTTAAAAATTATAAAATTAAA
>CAYIRS010000133.1:0-1980 GCA_964365895.1 uncultured Gammaproteobacteria bacterium | reverse complement strand
ACAATTCATAATAAATGGCCTTAAATTGCGTTTTAGGGATATTTTATGCTACAATCTAATACAGATACAATACAGGAAAAAATTCTAACCCCGTATTTAATACGGGGCTAAACAAATCACAAACCCCGCAAAAATTTATAGTTCTTTTAAAATTTATGATTTATAGTTTTATTTAAATTTAAACAAAGAGAGGACAATCCAATGATTGACAGTGCGAACAAAAGACACTTATTTCGCCTAATTATCCCCGCTTTTCCCAGCTTTAATATTTATAGCGGTATTGCCAAATATACCACGGCCCTTGGGCCGGTTTGCGTGGCGACCGCCGCTAATAAGCTAAATGACTGGGATGTGGAGGTAATAGACGAAAACAATTGCCGCGGCAAATTCTGCCCCAAAGACCGCTTTGGCTTGCCTGATCACTCCCAACTCCAGCGGGAAAGGCCGGCGGATGGCGTGGGATTTTATGGCTCATTAAGCTCTACGATTCCGCGCCTATTTGAACTCGCCGAATTTTATAAGGGGCTGGGCGTAAAAACCATTGCCGGCGGCAAGCACGTGGAAAATCTGCCCGAGGAATCACTGGCCAACGGAATTGATGTGGTGGTCTTGGGCGAAGGCGAGGAAACGATCAAAGAACTGCTCTTGAACGCGCCGCTGGAAAATGTCAGGGGTATTGCTTTTAGGCGGAACGGCCAAATGATTAAAACCGAACCGCGGCCGCTGATTACTGATTTTGAAAATCAGCCCAGACCTGATTTCAATTTAATCAGATATGCTAAAATTTCCACCTATCCGGTGAGCCGGACGCGCGGCTGCGATATGAATTGCGAATTCTGCGCCGTCAAAGATAAAACCCGTTGCGCTACCCCCGAAAAAATGATGTCCATTATTTCTCATTTAGCCGAAACGCGCGGCGCCAGGAAATTCTTTGAGTCCAGCGACCATTTTGCGGCTAACCGCGAGGAAACCGGGAAATTCTGCCGCCTGCTGGCCGAGTATCAAAAACGAAAGGGCCTTAAGCTCAAAATGACGGTGCAAATCCGCTTAAATGACGCGCGGTATCCCCAACTGCTAAGGGCCATGAAAGAAGCGGGCATAATTAATGTCTGCATCGGCTATGAATCGCCCATTGATGAAGAATTGATTTCTATGCGCAAGGGCTATTTGTCCAAAGACATGATTAATTGGACAAAAATTTTCCATCAATGCGGTTTCTTCATTCATGGGATGTTTATGTTCGGCTATCCGCGGAGAAATAACCATGAGCCGGCGGTAAAAATTTCCCTTGATGAGAAAGTAAAGCGGTTTAAAAATTTCATCAACCGGGCCAGAATCGATACGGCGCAAATTCTTTTGACGGTTCCTTTGGTGGGTACAGAACTAAGAACCCGACTGGAAAAAGAGGGCCGAATTTTCCCTCTAGCCGATATTGGCTGGCAATATTATGACGGCCAATTTCCGCTTTTTATGCCCGACGACGGCATGACGCCCGAAGAAATGCAAAACGCGGTGACAAAAATAATGAATAATTTTTACCGCTTCCACCATCTTTGGGCGATAATGGTCCATATTGTCGTTCATTTTCCAATTTTTGTTTTTCCTTCCGCTTTGACTATCGCCACCTTAAAAACCAGGTATATCACCCGGGCGTATAATTGGTGGGAGAAAAAATATTTTAGGAATCAAGCCATAAGGTTCGGTGGCTGGTTTATTGTCCGAAACTGGTTTAAAAATTTCCGGAAAGATAATTTTTTGGAAAAATTGAATCAGGCCAAGGCGAAATTAAATCAGGCCAAGGCGAAATTATCGCCGCCGGCGAATTAAAAAACATTTCAAAATAATAAAACGAGACGAACCGCAGTTCGTCTCTATTTTTTTTCCAAAGAAATTTAAATTATAAATTGTAAATTGTAAACAAACCCTAAACTCTAAATTCTAAACTCTAAACAAATTACAAACTCAAAATCACAAACTCTA
>CAYIRS010000132.1:0-1981 GCA_964365895.1 uncultured Gammaproteobacteria bacterium | reverse complement strand
CATTGTTTCGTTAGTATGCCCCCGCAAGAAGTACCCGAAAAAATCTGGCTCAAAAAATATCTTGAATATGTCCAAGAAAATGGAGAAGTGGCATTTTATTCCACAGACCTTAAACCCTTTGATTCATTTTTTGAGGAAGATTTTTTCAATCTCATGCGCGCGAACTTAAAACGCGGCTACAAAATCCAAAACCAAGTTGGAAGTTGCGGCTTCAAGATTGATTTCGTTATCAGCAATATGAATACTGGCAAGCGTATCGCGATAGAATGCGATGGACCTTGCCATTTCAAAGACGAGATAGACGAAGCATATGGTATTCATATTGATAGCGATGAGGAACGCCAGCGCGTTCTTGAAGCCGCAGGGTGGAAGTTTTGCCGAATTAAGTATGCTGACTGGGTTGAAGATAAGTTTAACCATGACAATGTTTTACAAATTATAATCGAATTATTAAAATAGACAAAAATGTTTATAACCTTTACGGTTAATGGAAGAGGAGATAAAAATTATGGATAACAGTAAAACAATTGCTAAATAATCTTTGCAAGTTATATGAACACAAATATCATGCCGCCAGGCCCGCATAAGGATTTTGAAAATATAAAACATATAAACGAGAACGGAATTGAATATTGGGAAGCTCGTGAATTGTTGCCCATTCTAGGGTATGAAAAATGGCAAAACGCAGAGGAGGTTGTTATGAGGGCAGCTCGTGCTTGTGTTAACAGCGGTCAGGATGTGGATAACCATTTTACTAAGCTCAGTAAAATGGTCAATATTGGCTCAAATACTGTAAGAGAAGTGGTGAATTACAAACTCGACCGCTATGCCTGTTATTTAATAGCTCAAAATGGTGATCCTAACAAAAAACCAGAAATAGCTTTAGCCCAAACATACTTCGCTTTACAAACACGCAGACAGGAGATTTTTGAGAATCTATCAGAAGCTGAGAGGAGACTTTTAGTTAGAAATCAAGTTAAAACGCAAAATAAGAAATTACATGGAACAGCTAAGGACGCGGGAGTTACTATATTCGGTTTATTTAATGATGCTGGTTATAGGGGTTTGTATAATATGCCACTGGCGGGTATTAAAAAGAAAAAAGGAATTCAAAAAGGAGACTTATTGGATAGGGTTGGGACCACAGAATTGGCGGCGAATCTATTTCGGATTACTCAAACCGAAGAAAAATTAAAAAAAGATAGAGTTTACGGAGATTATCCCGCGGGTCAAGCGCATAATATGGTCGGTGGGGCAGTAAGGCAAACTATTAAAAAAATCGGTGGGGTATTACCCGAAGATTTGTCGGCAGTGAAACATATTAAAGAATTGGAAAGAGAATTAAAAAGTGTGAAAAAGTTATCAAATATTAACAAAAAATCGAATAAAATTTTGCCAAACAGTTAGAGAATGATTTCAACGATAAAAACAATAATAAAAAAACTGGTGCCGGCGGCGGTTTGGAACCGGCTGCATTGGGTCGTGGCCTGGGTGGGGGCGGTAAAAAACCGATTTCCCTCGCGGGAGATGGTGGTAATTGGCGTTACCGGCACCAACGGCAAATCCACCGTGGTCCAGCTGGCGCACGATATTTTCAGCGGGTTCGGTTTGAATGTGGCTTCCACGTCGTCCATCAGATTTCGCATTAAAGATCGGGAAGAAGTGAACAAATTAAAAATGACTATGCCCGGCCTGTTCGCTTTGCAAGATTTTTTGCGCGCGGCCGCGCGGGCCGGTTGCCAGTTCGCCATTTTGGAAGTGACCTCGGAGGGTTTGAGGCAGAATCGGGCGGCTTTCGTAAATTTTGACGCCGCGGTTTTAACCAATGTCCGGCCGGAACACATTGAAAGCCACGGCTCGTTTGAGAAATACCGGAGGGCCAAAGGGGAACTTTTTGGCAAACTAAAAAATAAAAAAGAAAAAATCAAAAAGATAAGCGTGATCAATTTAGATGATGCCTCGGCTCATTATTACGTCGGTT
>CAYIRS010000131.1:0-2004 GCA_964365895.1 uncultured Gammaproteobacteria bacterium | reverse complement strand
GGATTTTGCCGAAAAAAACGGAAAAATTTTCTATACCAAAGAACAACGTAATAAAGATGGAAAAATTATTTATAAAGAAGGCGGCCAAGTTACCGCAGAAGAAGACCTTAAAAAGATTAAATATAAGCACAATAAGGACAGAGGTGTTTATGAGCAAATGGAATTAGAAAATGGTCAATTAGTTAAAGCTAAAGCAAAAATACTTAGCGATGAAAACGGCATCCCGGTTGACAAAAAGGAAAGGGGCGGTGCTAAGTTTCTTGATGAAAATCAAAAAGGAACTATTGACGAAAATAAGGCCAAGCATCGTTGGAATGATGCCAAGGGGGTTTATGAGGAAGTATTTTATGATATGGCCGCGCAAAAACTTAACACCATTGAAGAGTCTAATATTTTAATAGACGATAAAGGCAACCGAGTCCATCGTTGGGGCGAATACAAGGATGAGCAGGGCAATACTTATCGCCGTAAGAGCGAAAAAGACGAGACATATTATAAGACGGGTGGCCGGGGTGAATTTGTTAATAAAGCCGGCAAAAATATTGAAGACCCATCAGTTACGGATAAAAATTTGGTGGCGGCTAAGGGCGGTTTTGGCGTCTTGGGTGGCAATGTGAAAGAAATCGGTGGCTTACGGTCGAAATTTGTGACCGGTTATTTGGCTGCAACCAATAAGAGCGTGGCCGCGCGCGAAGCCGTTGATGCTAAAAAGGTTGACGAGGTCCAGAAAAATTATGCGGGTATGTCCGACGCCATGTTAATACGGCTTTCGGAGACCGAGGGTGACAGTATTAAGCGGATGGCCATCGCCATAGCTTTGTCCATTAAAGATGGTTTTAAAAACAAAGACCAGATAAATAAAGCCAGGGAAGCGCTGGGCGGCAATAATTTGTTGTTAAAGACCTTTAATGATGCGAACAATAAGCGCAATTTGGTAATGAATAATACCAGAGCCGACGGCAGTATTGATGAAGGCGAAATTGCCAAACAAATTTCCTCGGGCAATGTTAAATGGTCGGAACAGAATACCAAAAATATGGATGGCAAGGCCTTTGAAATTATGGCGCGCAATCAAGGCGTTAATTTCTATAAGAACTTAGAATCAATGAATAAGACCACTCAGGACCTGGAGAATATAAAGAGGGGTTTAAGGACTGGTTTGGATGAAAGAAGCTTTGCGGGCGCTGATTTGGAAATTAGAAAGGCCTATGGCGCCATGGCCAGCAACTTTATTGAGGCGTTTAGCCGGGCGGGCGAACTTGATAATGACAAGTTAAAAGAGTCACTGTCCAAAATACCTAAAGCCGAAGTATTTGGCCATGTGGGCGAAGCCGATATGAATGACGAAAGATTTAAAAAGGCCTTTGCCTTATCCGTAGATATTAATATGGTTAAAAAGATGTCAAACAGCCGCGAAATCAGTCCGGAAAAATTCCAGCGCTTCTTGGGCATAATTGAACAATATGGCAAACAGGAACTCAAGGATAAAATAAGAAAAGCAAGTTATTTAGGCGGCGGTGCCACCGAGGAAGTGGCCGAATAAAATTTAATTTCCTCACTAACCCCCTCTCCTCCCCGCATCCCCCTCTCCTCTGGAGGAGAGGGCAGGGTGAGGAGGGATCTAAACTCATGGAAAATAAAAATTTTAACAATTTACCTCAAGAAATTCAGGATTTGCTGTATTCTGATATTGATTCTGAATTGAATGATTTTATTTGCCAAAAATACGGCTTGACCGGTGATAAAGTAGTAAAGAATACCAAAATTGTCAGCAGTTTGTTATTGAAGAATTTGCTTTTAAATCAGTTAGTCGCCATGATCAAAAACACTTTTGCTTTTGACGACCAAAAAGCCAAGGCCATGGCCACGAATATTGCGGGCAAGCGGCTTTTGATTTTTGATGATTATTTTAACGGCGAAATCAGCAGGTATATTACCTCGTTTGGCGGCAATTTAGCCGATTATAAATCAGACATTGAAAATCAAAAAAAAGCCATCGCCGAA
>CAYIRS010000130.1:0-2014 GCA_964365895.1 uncultured Gammaproteobacteria bacterium | reverse complement strand
AAAATATAGTTTTGTATCCATCTCATTATATATATATTTTTTTGAAATAAATCAAATGGGATTAAATCTTTGGCTTTGCCTTGTGAAAATCAGTCACCTGCTGATATTGGTGGCCCAGGCGCAAAATGGTTTTTTCCGCAAATCTCTTGCCCAATAATTGAATGCCGACCGGCAAGCCGTCCACCAATCCGGCCGGCGCCGATAAACCGCAAATTCCCGCCAATGAAGCCGGGATAGTAAATATGTCGCCTAAATACATTTTTAAGGGGTCATTTATATTCTCGCCGATTTTAAAAGCGGGCGTCGGCGCCACGGGCGTCAGAATCGCGTCCACTTTTTTAAAGGCCTCGTCAAAATCACGGCGCACCAACGTCCTTATTTTCAGGGCTTGCTTGTAATAGGCGTCATAATAACCGGCGGACAAAGCATAAGTGCCGATCATAATTCTTCTTTTGACTTCGGCGCCAAAACCGTCGGCGCGGTTATTTAAATATATGTCCATTAAATTATTGCCCTCTCGATCGGACAGGCCGTATTTAATGCCGTCATATCTCGCCATATTGGAACTGATTTCGCTGGGACAAATAATATAATAGGCGGCCAAAGCCAAATCCGTATGGGGCAAATCAATATCAATCACCTCCGCGCCAAGTTCTTCAAATTTTTTGGCGACGGCCAAAACCCGCTCCCGCACGCCGTCATCAAGCCCGCCAATAAAATATTCTTTGGGCAGGCCGATTTTTAAGCCCTTTATATCCTGTTTAATTTCTTTTAAATAATCATCAACCGGCTCATCGGGCGTGGTCGAGTCCTTGGGGTCTCGGCCGGCAATGTTTTGCAAAATTAAAGCAATGTCTTCTGCGGTTTTGCCGAAAGGCCCGATGGTGTCCAAGGAGGAAGCCATGGCCATAACGCCATAGCGGGAAACCCGGCCGTAGGTTACTTTCAAGCCGGAAACCCCGCAGAAAGAAGCCGGATGCCTGATTGAGCCGCCCGTATCCGTGCCCAAGGAATAAATGCACATATCAGCGGCCAAGGCGGCGGCCGAACCGCCCGAACTGCCACCCGGCACCCGCTCTAAATCCCAAGGATTGCGGGTCGTAAAAAAACCGGAATTTTCCGTGGAACTGCCCATGGCAAATTCATCCAGATTGGTCTTGCCTAAAATCACGCCGCCACTTTCTCTGATTTTTTTCACGGCCGTGGCGTCATAGGGCGGAACATAGTCGGCCAAAATTTTTGAAGCGGATGTTGATTTTAAGCCGCGGGTGCAAAAAATATCCTTAATGGCGACCGGAATGCCGGTTAAAGGCGGGAGTTTATCGCCGCTTCTAATTTTTTCATCGGCCGCCTTGGCCTGCTTTAAGGCCTCGTCTTTATTAAGAGTAATAAATGATTTTATTTTGTCATCATGGGCCTCAATCTGCTTAAAACAGTCCTTGGTTAATTCCCGGCTGGAAAAATCCTTATTTCTAAGACCTTCAAATGCTTGTAATAGAGTCAGTTTATTTAACATAAATCGTGTTTAATTTTAAATTTCCAATTTTGAATTTTGAAATAATGATTTAATGATTTAATTTTTAAAACATTACAAAATTCAAAATTATTTCAAAATTGTAAAATTCAAAATTCAAAATTTATTTATTTGTCCTCAAAAATTTTCGGAATTTTTATATAGTCGTCTATCTTGTCCGGCGTGCCATTGATCAAATCACCGGCTAGACCCGAGTCCTCGATGACATCTTCGCGCATAATATTGGCCAAGCCGGTTACTTGCGAGGTCGGTTCAATGTCCGCCGTGGTCGCGGCCTGCATTTTATTAACATACGCCAAAATAGACGACAACTGCCGGCTGTAGGTCGCCTTTTCTTCTTCGGTGAGCCGCAAACGGGCCAACCGGGCAATATGCTCTACTTCGTCTTTGGATAAAAGCATAAAAAATAATTATTTTTCACTTTAGAGATGGTTACAAAACTATTTTAGCTATAAATTTAGGACTTTTTGAGCGAGACAA
>CAYIRS010000129.1:0-2015 GCA_964365895.1 uncultured Gammaproteobacteria bacterium | reverse complement strand
GAATAATTGGTTTAGTATTTTTTTGGGGTAGCTGTCTTTTTTAAGTTCAATCACCACTCTCACCCCGTCTTTATTTGATTCGTCGCGTAAATCCCTGATACCTTCAATTTTTTTGTCCTTGACTAATTCCGCGATTTTTTCCAGCAATGTCGCTTTGTTGGTTTGGTAGGTTACTTCGCTCACGATAATTCTAAACAGCCCGCCCTTGGTTTCTTCAATTTCGGTTTTGGCCCGGCAGACCACGCCGCCCCGGCCCGAGGCATAGGCCTGTTTTATGTCGCTGACATTATAAATAATGCCCCCGGTCGGAAAATCCGGCCCCTTGACGAATTTTACCAAGTCATCAACCTGGCAATCCGGATTATCAATCAAATGAATGGCGCCGTCAATTATTTCTCCTAAATTGTGCGGCGGTATGTTTGTCGCCATGCCCACGGCAATGCCCTGGGAGCCGTTAATTAATAAATTCGGTAATTTGGCGGGCAGCACCCTTGGCTCCTTATGGGCGCCGTCATAGTTGGGCGTGAAATTAACCGTATTTTTTTCTATATCTAAAAGCATTTCATCGGCGATTGATGCTAATTTGGCTTCGGTATTATGATTGATAAAACCATTCGCCACAAATGAGTGGCAACGGCTGGCGACTCTGACCGAATAAACCTCTTGTTTGTCTTTTGGTTTTTCAATTAATTTTATACGATCAAAAAAGAATTTATTTTTAATGAGCCAGCTTATCATTTTTACATCTCGTTCATTTAGAATATTGGATAATTTGGCGTAATTTTTTTCTAAGTTATTATAACGATCTGAATTATTTCTTTTAATAAAAGAATTATGAGGATAATTTTTTCTTAAATAATCGTTTAAATAAGGAATGAAATCGGTTTGACTCATCCTAGATTTATTAATTATTTTTATTTTAGACAGTATTTCTTTTTTTCTTTTTGAAAAAAATCCGATTTGCTTATAAAAATTGTTGATATTTTCCGTGCTGGAAATAATTAACTTGAAGCAGTTATTTCTTTTATCCTGATAAGGAGCGGTCGTGATAATATTAAAATTTAACAAAATTGTCTTTAGTTGCCTCATTAAAATTTCACTTTTTGAATGATAGGCCAATTCAATTGATTCGCCCAAATGACGTTTATCTTGTCTGTAACTGACCGATCCATCGCCCTCAAAAAGACCAATCAAAAATTGTTTTAAGATTTCTTTTTTGGAAAGTAAAACGGAAAAGGGAATTTCTTTTTTATCCGATTTTTCAAATAGCAATCCGATATTATTTAAAAATCTGACCGCTTGTTGATGATAAATACTCAATTCCTGGCAATGGCCGGCTACTTCTCGCTCATAAATTTGAATGTTTCCGAACTGTTTTTTTATGATGTTTTTTACTTTATCATAAAAAACCGGATCTTGGTTATTGAATAAAATTTGACCTTGATGATAGCTTCCCTCGGATACTAAGGCGCCCAAAAGAAAAGCCAAATCCTTATTCATTTTCTGCGGCAAACTTATATTTTTTTGCTTCTTGTTGGTTTTTGAATAATATTTTTTTAAATCAATATCTTTTTGTCCAAAAAGTGAAAAATTTCTGTTAATTAAAACGTAATCCTTATTAGTAATGTCGGCTAAGGTTTTCCATTTAAAATCGGGCTGTCCAAATTCACCCAGTTCCCAGATAAGTAATGGATGGTTGTATGATCCCTTAATTTGATACTTTTGTTCAGTGGTTACGCTAATAATATTATGTTTGCCGGAGTTAAAAAATTTATCAGCGGTTTTTATTTTTCCTTGGTAATTTAAAACTTTTAAATTAATTTTTGCCTCTTGTTTTTGGGATATTTTTTCAATCGGCATTATGCCTCGATCGGTTAAGATCAATGAATCACCGGTAATGCAATAACGCATGGCGGCGGCATTATCCCCATCTTGGGAGCCAAAATTTCCTTGACCCTTAACTAACGGGTGTCTTAAAGAAAAATCTTGCGCCATTCTCACCAAAGTATCATAAA
>CAYIRS010000128.1:0-2036 GCA_964365895.1 uncultured Gammaproteobacteria bacterium | reverse complement strand
CAAGCCGCGACTTTCTATGGCGTGATTACGGTCGTGGGCGAGGCCAATTTTGAAAGCAAAGTCGTGTTTAAGAAAGATGTGGAGGTCCAGGGCAAATTATATGTCAGTGAAGACCAGGCCGGAACCGTGATATTATCAGCCGGGGCGACTTCCACGGAAGTGAAATTTAAGGGCGCTTATGAAGTCGCGCCCAAGATTACCATTACCCCGCAGAGCCGATTAAGCGGCCGGGACTTCTGGATTTTTGAAAAATCCACTTCTACCTTCCGAATAAGCATTGAACCGATTGCTGATTTTGATATTATATTTGATTGGATTGCCATGCCCGTTAAAGGCGAGGTGGCTGGAGCCAGTGCGTCTTTAGACCCCCTCCTAACCTCCCCCTTGGGACAAGGTGGAGGAACGGAGGCGGTGCCGGGTTGCCGCGATGCTTCGGCTATTAATTATAACCCAAATGCCAACCAAGATGACGGCAGTTGCCAATATGCCAGCCAACCAACACCGCTAGAACCGATTCCCGGCTGTAGAGATGCTTCGGCCATGAATTACAATCCGAGCGCCAATACTGATGACGGCAGTTGTGTTTATAATCAGCCAGAAAACGATTTAAATGCCGCCTCAAATCAACCCACGGCCGTGTCGCCAGAGCCGGCGATTACCGAGCCGGCGATTACAGAATCAGAGCCGGCCGCGCCCGAGACCGCTCCCGAACCGGCGCCGGCGCCAACGCCGGCTCCTGAACCAACGCCAACCGCGCCGGCGCCAGCGCCGCCCCCAGAACCCGCACCTTCAGTAGCAGAGCCGATAGCAGGAGCAGCGAGCGGAGAAGCAATATAATATAAACTCAAAATTTAATTATGAAAATCAAAATATTATACCCAATCTTATTTTTAATCACCCTTTTATTAATCGGCGTTAACTTTTTGTTTGCCGCCATGCAATCAACCAATTATCAGATTTGGGCCGATACTTTTTCCCAAGGTGGGGGAGAAAATCAAGCGTCGGATAATTACAATTTAAAGGATACTTTGGGCGAGGCCATCGTCGGCATCTCTTCTTCAACCGCCGATACTATCCGCGCCGGCTATCGGGAAATTCAATATTTTGCGGGGCGAGAGGTTTTGACTTTGACCGTGAGCTCCAGCTCGCTTGAGCTCGGCACTTTAAGCCAAGCGCTGGCCAAGACCGTTTCTCACACGCTCGCGGTTGAGACCAATTCGGAAGGGGGTTTGAGCGTGGTTTTTGCGGGCAGTACCTTAACTTGCTCGGCTTGTTCGGGTGCCAATACGATAACGGGAATAGGCGCCAGCGCCGATACCTCAAAGATAGGAACCAGCCAATTCGGCTTTAATGTCATCTATAGCACCAGCGTAGCCACGCCGAGGGCCAATGAGGTTTCGCCCTATTCCTCAACCGGCCAATATGCATTTCACAGCGGCGACCAAATAATCAGTTCAAGCCGAAGCATCAATGCGACTACTTTTAATGTCAATTATATCGCCAACATCAAGGGCACGGAACCGGACGGCGTTTATACGACGACGATTACTTTTACGGCGACCGCGAACTTCTAACATTAATTTTGAATTTCCAATTTTGAATTTTGAAATAAATAAATCAAATTTTGAATTTTCAATTATGAACTACGACTTAGAAGAACGGAGCGCTAAATTTGGCGAGAGTGTAATACGTTTTATTAAAACTATAAAAATTAATGAAATAAATCGCCCCTTAATTAGTCAGATTGTTCGTTCTGCAACAAGCATAGGCGCAAACTACATGGAAGCAAACAGAGCCTCATCGCAAAAAGACTTTAAAAATAAAATTCGCATCTCGCTTAAGGAATGCAATGAAACAAAACATTGGTTAAGAATGGTGGCGGTAGCGAATCCTGACAATGCCAATCAGTTGAGAAAATTATGGCAGGAAGCCCATAAAATGACTTTAATATTCGCCAAGATTATTAGAAATTGTGATTTACAAAATTAAATCATTAAAACATTATTTCAAAATTCAAAATTGGAAATTCAAAATTA
>CAYIRS010000127.1:0-2077 GCA_964365895.1 uncultured Gammaproteobacteria bacterium | reverse complement strand
GTTATTCCCAAAAAGGATAATTTTATCATTCTTGAGGTTCATGGCGTGGGCTACAAAGTTTTTGTTTTGGATAAATTCATCAATGAAATCCATATTGGCAATGAATTGGAAGTTTTTATTTATACGCAAGTGGCGGAAACGGCCTTGGATTTATACGGTTTTACTTCACCGGAAGAACTGGAATTTTTTGAATTGCTGATTTCCATTTCCGGCATCGGCCCGCGGAGCGCCTTGGATATTTTACAGAAAGCAAAAATAGAGGACTTGCGCGCGGCCGCGCAGTCAGGCCACGCCGAGGTTTTGAGCAAGGTTTCCGGCATCGGCCCCAAGACCGCTGAAAGAATCGTGGTTGGCTTAAAAGATAAGCTGGGCAGTATCCCGACGGGCGCCAGCGCTTGGAATGACGAGTTTGGCGAGGCGCTTGAGGCCTTAATCGGCCTGGGCTACGCGCCCAATCAGGCGCAAGAGGCCTTGAGCCATTGCCAAGCGAACGATACGGGAGAAAAGATAAAAGAGGCCTTAAGAATTTTAGGGCGGAAATAAATATGAAATCATTAATTAAAAAAATAATTCCTAAAAATTTATTGGCGCTATACCATAAATTTTTAGCCGTGGCCGCGAAAGTATATTATGATAATCCGTCTGGAAAAATAGTGGTTATCGGCGTTACGGGCACAAACGGCAAATCAACCACGGTCATATTGACGGCAAAAATTTTAGAAGAAGCGGGCCATAAGGTGGGCTACACCTCCACGGTCGGCTTTAAAGTGGCCGATAAAGAATGGCTGAATGACAAAAAAATGACCATGCTGGGCCGATTTGCCTCGCAGAAATTATTAAGGCAGATGGTTGACGCCGGCTGCCGGTACGCGGTAATTGAGACGTCCTCTGAAGGCATCAAACAATATCGGCATTGGGGCATAAATTATGACATCGCGGTTTTTACCAATTTAACGCCCGAACATATTGAGTCGCATGGCGGTTTTGAGAATTACAAAAAAGCCAAGCAAGCGATTTTCGCCAAACTGCAGAAAGACAAATGCAAGAATTATCCTGATATTTTTAATTCGCGCGTTGATGAGGCCTCGGGCAATCAATCGTCTGAAAGCGAGTTTGCCCGAGATAAAAAAATACCAAAAGTGATTATCGCTAATATTGACGATGATTATTGCGATGACTTTATCAGTTTTTGGTCGGATAAAAAATATGTGTTCGGCCTTGGCGACATTGAATCGCATAATTATAATGCCCAGCCATCATCACTGCGATTAGTCGCGGCCAATGAAATAAAATTCAGGCCGGACGGCGTTTCCTTTTCGGTTGATGAAGTGGATTTTTCCTTAAACCTTTTCGGCAGATTCAATGTTTATAATGCTTTGGCGGCCATCACCGTCGCCATGTCCCAAGGCGTGCCATTGGCCACTTGCCGTTTGGCTTTGGAAAAAATAAAAGGCATACCGGGCCGAATGGAATTTATCAATGAAGGGCAAAATTTTAAAGTGTTGATTGATTACGCGCCCGAGCCGGCAGGCCTAAAACAGTTGTATCAGACAATCAAAGACCATAAAATCAGCGAGGGCAGAATTATTCAGGTTCTCGGTTCTTGCGGCGGGGGACGGGATGTAGCCAGAAGGCCGATACTTGGCGAGTTGGCGGCCGGCAACGCTCACCTCGTTATCATTACCAATGAAGACCCGTATGATGATGACCCGCAAAAAATAATTGACCAGGTGGCCGAAGGCGCTATAAAAACCGGAAAAATTTTAGAGGAAAATTTATTTAAAATTTTAGACCGGAGGGAAGCGATTAACAAGGCCCTGGCCTTGGCCCAAGCCGGTGATTTGGTTCTTTTGACCGGCAAGGGCAGTGAGCAGGCGATTTGTATTGCTGATGGCAAAAAAATTCCTTGGGATGAGAGAAAAGTTGTTAGGGAATTATTGCTTAAGCTCTAAATTCTACCCCCAAAATCCTAAAGTTTAAAAATTCTAACTCCTAAACTCTAAATACTAAACAAATCCAAAATCCAAAATTCAAAACAATTCTAAAAAAGTTTTCGGATGGATATTGAATCTGTTTA
>CAYIRS010000126.1:0-2101 GCA_964365895.1 uncultured Gammaproteobacteria bacterium | reverse complement strand
AGTAATTTTCCTTAAACTATTATAGTTTAACAAAAAAATTGCCGATTTACAAGATTTAAATTTTAATAAAAAAGGGAGCGGCAGGCTCTTGCATGGCGCCCCTCTTAATTAACGAACAATAAATTTCTAACGGCCATCTGATTCTCTTAGAAATTGCATGGCTTGATGCAACCCCTCGCTCAAAATAATGGCGGTTACGCGTCGTTCTGGAATGATTACCTGTCTATCATCCGATAACTTCCTTAAAGGAGGATGCCGATAAGGATTATCACTTTCAGTAAGATATTTTGGCACTTTAATACTGAGCCGACCCTTGGGACGCCAGATAGACACATCAGAGGGATCCAATGAAATGAGCGAGCCGACATAATCGGCTACGTAATAATCACCGCCATCTTCAACAACCGCCAAGATTATGTCCCGACAAAACCAAGCCGGAATATCCTTACTGTGGTTAAGTGATAGGCATATATCCTTATCAACCTTCAGAAAAAACAACACCCTTTTCCCAGCTCTCTTCCGCAACTCGTTGGCAAAACTGCCCAAGCCCAAAAAATATTTAGTATTTCTGAACCATTGACGAAGGAGAGCACTGCCGAAAGGTCGTCGCATAGATTCCTCCTTATTTTTTAAATGAGCTTTACCCCGTGGAATAGCTTGCTATATTCCATGGGGTTTCCTATGACAAATTATAAAGCATCACCGGCTTTTGTCAAGATAATGTCTAAAAAGAAAAAGCGGCTTAATTTTGTCTAAGCCACTTTAATAATTTCAATAAAAATCAATAAACATTCTTTTTACTCAATTATATTTTGAGTATAGTCTTTTGTTTTGATTTTTAAATTCGAATCAGCATGTTTTATCTTCGGAGAAATGGTTTCTAATCCTTCTTCGTATGGGACTTCTGCGAGGTTCAATTTATTAGGATTTGTTTGGCAAGCCACATAGATACACAAAAGAAACAAAAAAAATATTATTATAATTATTTTTACTAACCTTGTGGCAGTAAAACCTCTGCTATTTTTGTTTTTTTCCACCTTCCTCCTCCTTTTTTAGATTTTGTTCAAGAGCGTTTGTATTTTATTTTACTTTATTATTATATTTTTGTCAAATGTTTGTCAGCGTTTATCGCTGCAACGTAATAATGTCCGCTTAGAGCAATATTAATTTAGGTAAAGAAAAAAGTGGCTTGTTTTTTTCAAGTCACTTTTATTTTATCCGCTTTTGGGTAGGAACCAAGAATTTTCAAAAAATTTATTCTTCCTTCAATTTTCTTAAACGCGATTCTTAAATCTTCGTCTTCCTGCGATGCTTCAACATCAACAAAGAATACATACTCTCCTAATTTTCTTTTAGAGGGCCGGGAAATTATCATGGTCATATTAATCTCTAAAACATCGAAAACCTCCAAAATCCTGCATAAAGCGCCGGGTTTGTTTTCCGCGCCGAAAATAAAAGAGGTTTTATCTTTTCCTGTTCTTTTCTTTTGTTCTCTCCCCAAAACAATAAAACGGGTCTGATTGTTGTGATTATCGCTAATGTCCTCTTTTATTATAGGCACATCATAAATTTCAGCCGCTCGCCTTGTTCCAATTGCCGCCAATGCCGGATCGCCTCTTTCCGCTATCAGAACCGCCTCGCTTGTGCTATTAGTATCCTTGGTTTCTATCCCAAGCTTATTTAAAAAATCTCGGCATTGACCAAGCGCTTGGGGATGAGAGTAGACAATCTTAATCTCAGAAATCGAGCCAAACCCGATCAGGTTCTGTTTTATATTCCAAATAATCTCGGCCTCAATAAAAAATGGCAGATTATTTTTAACTAATAAATCCAAAACCCAGGTTACCGCCCCCTCAATTGAATTTTCTATTGGCACAACCGCTTTTTGAATTTTTCCTTCTTCTAAGGCCTTAATTAACCCGAACGATTGATAAGCAGCCAATTCTTCGGCTCGGCCAAAACTTAATGCCGCTTCTTCCGAAAAACTTCCTTCGGGACCCAGATAACCGATTTTCATTGTTTCTTTTCCTTTCTAATTTAAATTTTTAATGTGCGGTAAAAACCGCTCCGCTGCTCGCGAGCGTCGGAGTATTTATCTACA
>CAYIRS010000125.1:0-2109 GCA_964365895.1 uncultured Gammaproteobacteria bacterium | reverse complement strand
AAAAACTTTATTGCCGAATTGTAAATCAATGTATTCAATTTTTTTTGATTTGTCCAATTTATTATAGACCAATAATAAATTTTCTACAGAATCTTTAATATTAGAATTAATGTCAAAACGCGCTCGCCAGCCCTCTTTCATTACGACGGAGACCTCATCAATTCCCTCTTTTTCATAGCCCTGAATATTAAAGGGTTGGGATTTTAAATTTTTATCCAAGTCCAAAATGTAATTGACCATTTTTGCGGTAATAATATTCTCGCCTATTTTAATCTCTTGATTATTGATGTTTAAAATAGGAAACCGCTGCCAAAATTCCGCTATCCCCTCTTTGGGTATTTCTTTATCCACCACTCCCTCTATATCAGCCAAATAAAAACGTTGGTCGCCTAAATTATAAACTATTAGATAAGAAATTTTTTCCTTTATTTCAATGGTTAATGATTGCCAGCCCCTCTTTATTTCTAACGCGCTTAAATTATATTTGGCATTAATCGCTTTTTGTAAATCACCTTCATTATAAAAAAATAAATTTCTTCGCGGCAATAAAAACCAACGCCAAGTATTTAATTTGTTATTGATTAACGCCGTCAATTCTTCTTTACGAATCATCTCCACCCCATTTATGTTTAGATTTTTTATCTTGAATAAATCGCTGTAAATTAAAATATAAATAATTAATATGATAAAAAAGATTTTCAAATAAAGCTTGGTGTTAAAACCGGCTTGTTTTTTGTTTTTAACAAAATAAGGATTGGTAAAATCCTTTTTTAAATAATCTTTTTTAACTTGACTGCGGCTTATTAATGCCTTATTTTGGTTGAAATCCCGATCTAAATTTTTTGAATCAAAATTTTCCGTTAGCATAATAATTAGGGGCTGGATTTTATTTTATCAAACCCGCAATATTTTTGTAATATTTTTGGCACTAAAATACTCCCGTCTTTTTGCTGGTAATTTTCCATTATGGCGATTAAAGTTCGGCCAACGGCAACGGCGGTGCCATTAATCATATGAACATATTCCTTTTTGCCGTCAACCGTTTTATATTTAATGTTTAATCCCCTGGCTTGATAGTCAGTGCAGTTAGAAGTTGAGGTAATTTCGGCCCAATCCCCCTTCCTCCCGTCTTTTCCCGGCTTGCCAGGCAGCCAGGCCTCTAAATCAAGAGTTCTTATGGCTGGACCGCCCAAATCAGCCGTGCAATGGTCAATAACTCTAAAGGGTATTTCTAACCCCTCAAAAATTTCTCTCTCAATCGCCAATAATTCTTGATGGGCTTTTTCGCTTTCACCGGGCAAAACATATTGGAACATTTCTACTTTTGTGAATTGATGAACGCGGAAAATGCCTTTGGTAAATTTTGAATAGCTGCCGGCTTCGGTCCTGAAGCAATGAGAAACCGCGACATATTTTTTGGGTAAGTCATTTTCGTCTAAAATTTCATCCAGATGATAACCGCCCATGGTAATTTCCGCGGTGCCAATCAAACTTAAATCGCTATTTTCAATATTATAAATCTGGGTTGACTCCCCTCTTGGATTAAATCCCAAGCCCTCCAAAATTTCCTGTTTGGCCAAATCCGGAGTGGAAAATGGCGTAAAGCCATGTTTAATAACGGTGTTGAGCGCATATTGAATTAAAGCAAATTCCAATAATACCAATTCATTTTTTAGAAAATAAAATTTTGCCCCGCTAACCTTAGCGGCCCGGTCAAAATCAATTAAATCCATTTTTTCCGCCAATTGAACATGGTCCAATGGCTCAAAATCAAATTTAGTCGGCCCCTTGAATGTATCTAAAACCGAATTATCGTCTTCGTTTTGGCTAACCACCACCTCAGGATGGGTCAGATTGGGCACCTGAAGCCATAAATTTCTAAATTTTTCTTCAATGGGTATAAGAACAGCTTCTAATTTTTTGATTTCTTCGCCCACTTGCTTCATTTCTGCTATTTGCTCTGGAGACGGTTTTATTTTTGAGACCTCATTTCGCTTGGCGCGCCGTTCGCTGATTTTTAATTCCATTTCTCTTCTTTTAGCGTCTACTTCCAGTAATTTATCAATATCCACTTTGGCCAAGCGGTTTTTGCAATTTTCTTTGACTAAT
>CAYIRS010000124.1:0-2122 GCA_964365895.1 uncultured Gammaproteobacteria bacterium | reverse complement strand
CCCGTGCCTTTGGCGTGGCCAACCGCTTTTGCCGATTTTAAGGGTTTGCCGATTTTATATTCTTGAAGCCAAAGCTTGCCGTCGCGCTTGACCTCGGCTTTGGTGTATTTTGACAAAGCATTAACCACGGAAACGCCCACGCCGTGCAAACCGCCGGAGACCTTATAGCCGCCGCCGCCGAATTTACCGCCCGCATGAAGTTTAGTCATCACGGTTTCCAGGGCCGATGTCTTGGTGGCTTTATGCTTTTCCACGGGTATGCCTCGGCCGTTATCCTCCACCGAGACCAGCCCATCGGGCAGAAGTTTTACTTTTATTTGCGTGCAAAATCCGGCCATGGCCTCATCGATGCTATTGTCAACCACTTCCCAAACCAGGTGATGCAAGCCCGATTCGGCCGTGTTGCCGATATACATACCCGGCCTTTTTCTGACCGGCTCTAGGCCCTCTAAAACTTGGATTTGTTCGGCGCCATATTCGGCCGTAATTTTGTTCCGCGTCAAGGGCGGAATGACCATAGATTTTTTCCCCGCCGTAGAGGCCTTTTTTGCCAATTTTTTTGCCATAATTTTAGGTAAATTTATTCTTGATTTAACGGATTAATTTTAGCATTTTTTGGCGGTTTGGACAAGGGGGAAATCCCATAAAAAAGGTGAGATAGTTATAGAGTTAAAAGTTAAAAGTTTAAAATTATAGAATCAAAAAGAAATTAATTTTTAACTTTATACTTTATAACTTTTAACTTTATACTTTTAAGAAATTTGTGTTATAATATAAATATGTCAAAAGCGCTTTCGCAAAATTTAACCAACAGAGAATTGAAATTCAGTTATTGGTATATAACCCATAAATTGGCCCTGCGCCGATGGCTGGCCATTTTTCTGATTATCGCGTCGGTTTTAATTTGGTTTTATGTTATTTTTGAAATGACCTTTTACGCGATTGATTATAATCTTGAGGCCTATAATTTAAGCCGTTTGGCTTCCGGCCAAAATTCATATTTAGATGGACTGGAGACCAGGGCGCCGAAACCACTGTCTTTTTCGCCGATTAATATTCTATTGGGCGATGATAACCGCCGCGATTTTTTTGTTGAAGCCGCTAATCCCAATCCAAATTGGCTGGCGGTTTTCAATTATAAATTCACCGCCCCCGATTCGGGCGGAGAAAGCAAATGGGGTTTTATTTTACCGGGAGAAAAAAAATATTTAATGGGGCTGGGTTTGGAAAATGCCGAGTCGGGCTTAGAGATTGCCGATTTACGGTGGCGCCGGATTAATGATTTTGAGAGGACCAAAAATGAGCGGCTAAGATTTAATATTACCAGCGAGGAATTTCAGGGCGGTGTCGCTCCCGGCGACCCCAATTCCGTTAGTTTTAATATCACCAATGACTCGGCTTATAATTATTGGGAGGTTGGCATTCAGGTGTTTTTATGGAGCGGGGGACAGTTGGCGGGCGTTAATTATATCACCATAAACCAGCTTAAAACCGGTGAGACCGGGAAAGTTGAATTGAATTGGGCTAACCGATTGCCCGGGATAGACAATATTCAAGTAATTCCTGATATTAATATTTTAGATGATAAAAATATTATGCCACAAGACAGCCCGGTTAATTAGAGCGGGTTTTTAAGATAAATCCAACCCCGCCCCGACGTTAGGTCGGGGCGGGGTTGGATAAATCATTTTTAATTAGGGGTAAAGAGTCCAATCATCGGCCGGATTATCTGGTCGGTTTGGATCTATTATATTTTCCGATGGCCGGTTTTGCGTGTCTCTTTCTGTGCCCATTCCCTTAGTTTGGACGACGCCGACGCTCTCCAAGATAAATATGGTAATCGTATAGGAAATCATGGTGATAATCAGCCCGATGGCCGCGGCCATGAGCAGGCCCTTGGCCTTGGTGATTTTAGCGCTGTCGCCACTGGCCAGCATCCAGGAGATGCCGCCCCAAATTACCAGTATGACAAATAAGACGCCGACCATGGCCAAAACAACCTGAAAAATCGTGCCCACCAAAACCGGCAGGTTTGCGACCTTGGTGTTGGCGAGAGGCGTGCCGGCCGCCGCTTTTCCCGCTTCGCTTTTCGCATTCACTATGCCCGTGTCGGCGCTTGCCA
>CAYIRS010000123.1:0-2148 GCA_964365895.1 uncultured Gammaproteobacteria bacterium | reverse complement strand
GGCAAATTTTCTTTTTTTAATTCCCTTTCACTCCCACCCCCCCTCTCGGTCCTGGGCAGCGCCAAATCCTGCGCCAGCTCGGATTTGACGGCATTCGCGTTCGCCTCTCGGCTCCGCTCATTGCTGCCCGTCGCTTCGGCGACCCCCTCTGGCAGGGGGGGATTTAAAGAATCGGCTATCTCGGGCAAAATATTTATATTTTTTCCATTAACCAAGCCATTGATTTTATCGCGCAAATTTATTTTGCCTTCAAGAAACGGCTTTTTAATCGGAAACTCCAATTTGGCCTCTTTGGACTCTTCGGAAAAATCTTTTTTTAATAATCCTTGGCTTAATTTATTATTTATCAGTTTCATTATCTGGTCGGCCAGGTCTTCGGCTAATTCCACGCCTCCGATTTTTCGGCTTTTTATCAGCGCGTCTTTGGTTTCCAAATCATCCCGCACGCCCTTGAGCCGGGCGAGAATAATGTTATGCAGCCGCTTGGTCAAGACCTCGTCGTTACGGCCCATCGCCGATTCCCCAATAATCCAATCGGCCAGTTGGCCGTAATTATACTTTTGGCCGTCGCTAATAATTGATAAATTTTTAAATTTATTGATTTCCTCCTCGTCTTCAACGGCAAAGGCGAAAGCCGCTTTATTGGCGACCCCGCCCCTCGCGAGGGGCGGGGCGGGAAATTGTCTTTTTAAATTTTCTAGTAATTGAATGAGGGATTTATTGATCGCTTCGGCTCCGCCCTGATTAATATTGTATTTATTTTTTAAATAATCGCTGATCTGATTCAAAGAAATATCACCCACCACCAAGGCGATAAACGTCATGGTCAATTTTATCCGGTATTGCTTTTCCAATTCTTCAATCACGCCCAAAAATTCCGGCGCGGATAATTTATTCCTTATCGCCAAAGGCAACTGGCTGAATTTTTGTAAGCTTGATTGGTTCATATTATAAGTAATTACCCTTGAGTTACCCTCACACGCCCCGCCCTCACCCTGCCCTCTCCCAGAGGGAGAGGGGGGATAAAATACGCTAAGGTTTTCCCCCTCTCCTCTCCTCTTCTTCCCCCTCTCCTCAACCGAGGAGAGGGTAGGGTGAGGAGAATTAAATTCCCTATCCTCTATTTGTATTTCCCTTCTCCTCTGGAGGAGAAGGTAGGGTGAGGAGGGGGTTATTCTTTTGTTAATTTATTTATATCCTCTTCGGATAAATTATTGGCTTCCATAAAGGCCTTAAGTTCAATCGGGCTCATATTATTAAAATCAACCTCCAAATCATCAACCGCAGGCGAGGCCAATTCCTGGCCGGTAAATTTTTCTTCATAACCAAAGCGGTCAATAGGTATAATCTCCCACAATTCCGGAGGCAGGCCGGCCAAACCTTCGGGAAAAAATTTTAAATTGCGATAAAGCATTAATAATTTGGCCAATATTTTCTTTTCCTCCGGGCTTAATTTTTTGACATTTTCCGAATTGGTCAGATATTCCGATAAGACCACATTGGTAAATAAATCCGTGCCGTATTTAAAAATAAAATCCCTAAGCCAATTGGCAACTATCGGCGCCAGGGACCTGCCCTCAATCATAATGCGGCTTTGGCCGAGCGGCTCTTGATTTTCATAAAGCGCCTCTTCCAGTCCCCGCCTAAAATTAACGTCTTTTTCCATTAATATAATCAAAACGCCATTATAGTCATCAATAATTTCCTTCAATTCTTCGGTTTCCGCGCTTAAAAAACCCAAAATATTTTGCTTGAAGACCATGGGCGCGTGCTGTTTTTCTTCTTCGTCATTACTCTCAATGATTGCTATGGCTTCTTTTTTTATCGGTATTTCTGCTGTTTCTTCCGCCTCTTCTTTTTCTCTTTGCGCCTTTGTTTCGGCGATGGCTTTTTTTTGATTTTCAATGTCTGATTTATAATCGGCTAAGTTGCCGCCAAACGAGGTAATATACTTGCTGATTTCGCCGTTAAAATAATCATCAAAAATCAGAAGCCGCTTGCCCGCGATATTCATGGCCATGGCTTTGGCTTTTTGGTCGTCAAAAGCAAAAGTATTTTTGATCATGGCGACTAACTGATTTAAAAGCAAATTTTTCAATAACAAACTGCTGACAATTTTGGTATTCTTTACTACTTTATCACCGGTCA
>CAYIRS010000122.1:0-2155 GCA_964365895.1 uncultured Gammaproteobacteria bacterium | reverse complement strand
CCCGAAAGCTTAGGTTTTGATAATTCTCATTATTTAAAATCCAATCAAGGCCGCGCGCCAAATCCTCCACCTCAAACGGCTGGGCTAGATAGCCGTTTTTTTGGTGCTCAATCAGATCCGGCAGACCGCCAATATTAAAAGCCACCACGGGCGTGCCGCAAGCCAAGGCCTCTAAAACCGTATTAGGCAAGTTATCTTGGATTGACGGCGCCACTAACACATCGGCCGCCGAATAAACAATTGATAGGGTGATGTCATCATTGAAGTTGCCGAGATAATAAACCGGACATTTTAAATTTATTTCTTCTTTTGGTTTAGTGGCGCCGAAAATCGCCAAGCAAAAATTATTTTCCTTGGGCAATAACGCCAACGCTGACTTTAAATATGAAAATCCCTTGCGCGGATTAGCCAGTCCGTTCATGGCGCCAAAAAGAATTATTTTTTTATCTTGAGGCAGATTTAAAATATTTCTGGCGATATTTTTTTCCAGCGGCTTGAATATTTTCGTATCAACGCCGTAAGGAATGGTACAAATAGGATAATTTTTAAATAAATAACTTTCTTGAGCGCATTTGGTGAGCCACCGGCTGGGCGCGACCACCGTTAAATTTTTTATGGTTTTTAAAACTTTTTCTTTTCGGCGCCAAACCCACCGGTCTACATCAAGGCCCGTTTGATTTTTTGGCTTATTGTTTTGCTTGTATCCCTCTTTATATCTCATATCGCCATCGGCCACATAATGCTCGGCGCCGCAAAACGGCCACATATCATGAAAAGTCCAAACAATGGGGCAATTTATTTTTTTAAAATCTTCGGGCTTCATATAGCCACGGCCAATCCAATGAATATTAACAATATTGGGATTAATTTTATTTAGCAAGTCAAAATCAACCGAAGAAATCACGGCTGGCGACTTAAAGGGGTCTTCTTTTTTAAATAATAAAAACCTGGCCGCGTCTTCTATGGCCGGACCGGCCAGTTGATTTAAAAATTTTTTCCATTTTGTTTCCGGACCCAAAACCGCCAAATCGTCGCTGAATTTTTTCTGGACCATCAGCCGCGATTCTATTCCCAAATCAAGAAGGCCGCGATGCAAATTATAGGCGGGTTTAGACGCCCCGCCTTTTATATCCGAAGTGCTGATAATAATTATTTTCATAAAAAAATAATAATTAATAAATATACCAGGAATCCCTCCTCACCCTACCCTCTCCTCTAAAGGAGAGGGGAAATGCAAAAAAAGTCAATTCTTAACCCCCTCTCCCCCTGGGAGAGGGCTGGGGTGAGGGGTTAATTTAAGCGCCAAGCCCAAAGCCAACCACCAAATCATAATGCCAACATATTGCGTCCAAAGATAATGGTCAAACAAGCCGACCAGGCCCAAGGCCGGCCACAAAACCAATCCCGCCAAATTTTTATTTTTAACGGCGAATATTATCGCGTAAAAATAAAAAAATAAAAAAATAAAAAAGCCGATAAAGCCCAACTCCGCCCAAACCAATAAAAAAATGTTGTGCACGGGCTGGTATTCGTTGGTTTTTAAATTCGGATTTTGCTGATATAAATACCAAGTGTAATTGCCCAAGCCCGCGCCCAATAGCCATTTATCTTTGATAATTTGTTCCGCTCCTTTTATTAAGTCCGATCTCCGGGCCAAGCTAATCTGCTCTAAATTTTCCTGAGCGGAAAAGCGGGTGAACAATAGCGGCCAATAAATTACTGATAAACAGCCAATCAATAATATAATAGACGCGGTAATCTGCCATAACTCTTTTAAATATAATTTTTTAGCCGAACCCGGCTCTAGTTTTAAATATTGACTATGGGCGAATAGAAAAATCAAATAGCCGACACCCGCGCCCAGCCAAGCCGAGCGGGAAAAGCTGAAAAAAATTCCCGCCGAAATAATTAAAATCAAGGCGGTCAATAGTAATTTAATTTTTGGCTTGGCTAAATAATATTTAAAATAAATAATCAAAGCCAAGAAAAAACCAAGCGCCAAAAACCCGCCCAAAACATTGGGGTGGGAAAAACTGCCGTACGGCCTTAACCAGAAACCGCTTGCTTCAATGACCACCGCTCCGACGTCGCCGGGCCGATGGCCGGCCAAGCCCAGCCATTTGTTGGCCGCGACGGCTTGAGACAAAAATTGCCC
>CAYIRS010000121.1:0-2163 GCA_964365895.1 uncultured Gammaproteobacteria bacterium | reverse complement strand
AAAATTTATTCATTCAAAATTATTTCAAAATTCAAAATTGGAAATTCAAAATTTTTAATCAAATATAATTCTCTTCCACTCTTAATTTTTGGATATCGGTCATTTTTTCCCTTTCGGAAACCGAGGGGTTATAGGTATTGTAATACAGCTCAATCAAAGATTGGGTATCTAAAATGGACGACCTTAAGCTCATGCTGGAAAGGCCGGAAATTATTTTGTCAACCAAAACAAAAAGTTCTTTGCGCCTTTTTAAAAACTGCTTTTGATTTAAATTGAGCATGCCCGTGGGAGAAAGCACGTCTTGAGTCCGGCTCCAAAAAGACCGCTTTTTATTAGAAGCGGGATTATATGGCACAACCACATAAAAACGTTTGGTCATAATGTCGCCCAGCTCCACCAATTCGGTGATATATTGGCGGTATTCGGCGGTTTGCAATTTAAGCAAATCATTGGTCTGCTCTTTTTCCGACTTTTTAAGGGTGGCAATATATTCATCAAGATTTAACCGCCTTGATTGGATAACAATCTGAAGCGGGGTGTCCAAAGAATTTAAAAAACTGACATAACCGGCAATGATGGCGTTTTGCTCTTCATCTGATTTTAAAGCGAAATTGATGCTGGAAATCAAAAGCACGGCGCGCAAGGTGCCGTCCCTTAAAACGACGGCGTCATCCTTGATTTCGGCAATGCTGATATATTTTTGCGTTTGAGGCGTTTTTTTGTTAGCGACTCTGGGCATAAAAATTAATTTTGAATTTTGAATTTTAGAATTTTGAAATAATGATTTAATTTTGAATTTTGAATTAATCCTTTGTTTCAAAATTTATTCATTCAAAATTATTTCAAAATTCAAAATTGGAAATTCAAAATTCTTGGGTTATTTATTTTAAAAATTAAAAACTTAAATATTATCCTCGCCTTGATACACTCCACCAGAATCAACAATTAAAGCCAATTCCGACAATCTTGAAGCGCTGATTCTGGGCCGGACAGTTTTAATATAGCCATCGCTAGCACCTTTAGCGGGTTCATGGCTCATTATTTTTTTTATCTCGGCCAACGTCTGATATTTTTTCCAAACCTTTAATTTCGGGCTTTTCATGGTCGTGATAAAATTTAATAGGAAAAAATGAAATGACTGGCCGTTCACCTTGATAAAAGCGATGACCAAGTCAATTAAGGCGACAATCAGCCCCGCCGCGAGAAAAAGCGAGAAATCAAATATTTTATAAAAAATAAAAATAAACAGGCCGCCGATAAGCAGCTCAATGAATTGGCGCACGGTAATCGGGCCGATTATTTTGTCTTCCACATCTAAAAATTGGGGCACCACGATTTGATCCATAATTTAAAATTTTAAATAGGGTTAAAATCTTAAGTCCTTGTTTAATTCCATTATAGCATTAAATTCCTCCAATGAGAGGGTGGGTTTATAATTATTTAGCCGTTCATTGATGACCGTCTCTATGCCCCTCGCCTCGGCCAGACATTTTTGGCCCAATAGACGATAAAATTTATTGACTTCATTGCCGTGCCACGCCTCAATGCCCTCAAGCCGTTTGCCGTATGATTCTCTTTCCAATAAATTAATTTTTTCTTTGATTTTTTTAGTGGCTTCGCGGGGATTTTCACTGACTCTCCGGAAATCAATCAAAGTCATGTGGCCCAGCTCTTCTATGGGGCCGACCAATCTCTTGGCAAATCTGACATCGTCTAATTTCGGCTTTCGGCTTAATTGATTGTCCATCATTTTCGGCGGCATCATGATTTTTACGGGCTGGGGCATGGGCCTAGGCCGCGGCCTTAGGTCAACTGTAATATTTTCTTTTATTTGACTAACGGTATTATACACTTTTTCACTCCCACCCCCCCTCTCTATCCTGGGCAGCGCCAAATCCTGCGCCAGCTCGGATTTGACGGCATTCGCGTTCTCCGCCAGCTGGCGGATCCGCTCATTGCTGCCCGTCGCTTCGCGACCCCCTCGGGCAGGGGGGGAAATTAAAGCCATGGCTCCGGCCGATTGATTCAAATCAAAAAAACGCGGCCGGGGCATCAGTCCATCTTCGGGCATTTGAATGACGGGCAATCCGCCTTCTTCTTTAATATAGGGCAAATTTTCTTTTTTTAATTCCCTTTCACTCCCACCCCCCCTCTCGGTCCTGG
>CAYIRS010000120.1:0-2202 GCA_964365895.1 uncultured Gammaproteobacteria bacterium | reverse complement strand
GTTACAAAACTCTTTCGTAGCGAAATTTAAGTTTTTCAGGCGAGACGAGGAAGGCGAGTAAAAAGAGTTGAGGCGCAGTAAAACTGCGGTGAAAGTCTTTTTATGAAGCCTGACGAAGTCGTAGCCGAAAAAATGAAATTGCAGCAGAAATGAGTTTTGTAACCATCTCTTAATTATTATAGCACAAAAATACGGATATTTTTATTTGTTTTTTTACGTCATATTTGCTATAATTTGAGCATAAAAATAATTAAATCGCATGCCTAATAAATCAAGGCCGATTGCCGCATTAATCGCTGTCGTTATAATTATCTTGGCCGTTTATTTTTTGGGCGCTATTTTTTCTCCGCCCGCTCGGGGGGAAAAAACCATTTATTTTAAAATTGAGCCGGGCGAGGGCGTGAATAAGATATCAGCTAATCTGCAAAATTACGGCCTGATAAAAAATGGTCTGATTTTTAAGGCCTATGTTTTTTTAATCGGTTCTAAAAGTAAATTATTAGCCGGAGAGCACGAGTTAAATACGAATATGAATATTATTGATATTGTTAAATCACTTGCCACCAATGAAGATAAAGCAAAAGAAAAAAAGATTACCATTATTGAGGGCTGGGGAGCCAAGGAGATTGCCGATTATTTGGAAAAACAGCAATTAGTAAAGAATGAGGAATTTTTAAAGGCGATTAAAATTGATAAATGGCGAGGCGATTATGATTTTTTAAGCGGCGTAAAAGCCAAGACGGTGGAAGGATTTTTATTTCCTGATACTTATCGGGTTTTTGCCGATGCTTCTGTTGATGATATTATCAAAAAGATGCTTGATAATTTTGATAAAAAATTAACCGATAAAATGCGGGAGGATATTATTGTCCAAAAACGGAATATATTTGAGGTTATAACTCTGGCTTCCATTGTTGAGCGCGAAGGCCTCTCGGAAAATGATAAAAAGATGATGGCCGATATTTTTTGGCGGCGGATTAATTTAAGCATGGGCCTTCAGTCAGATGCGACTATTAATTACATCACCGGAAAAAATAAGACCAGGCCGAGCCTTGATGATATTAAAACCGATTCGCCTTATAATACCTACAAATATCGGGGTTTGCCGCCCGGCCCGATTAGCAATCCGGGACTGGTGGCGATAGAAGCGGCGATATATCCCGCCAAGAATGATTATTTATTTTTTCTGACCGATAAAGACGGCCGGGCGATTTTTGCCGAAACCTATGAGAAACATCAGGAGAATATCAGGAAATATCTGGAATAAATTATTGATAATTGAAAATTTTATGGACGACGATTATTACACCCGTGGTGAAAAAGAGTTTTTACTGAAGGTGGCGCGGACAGCGCTGGAACAATATGTCCGCCACGGAGAAAAATTTGAGCCGCAGACGATCAATCAAAAACTATGGGAAAAACATGGCGTTTTTATTTCGCTTCATAAAAATGGCCGGCTAAGGGGTTGTATTGGTTTGTTAGAGGGTGTAGAATCCGTAATATTAGCGGTTAGAGATAATGCGATTGCGGCCTCTTGCGATCCGAGATTTCCGCCGGCAGAACCCTCGGAATTACCGGATATCAATATTGAGATTTCTATTTTAACCGAACCGGAAAAAATTAAATTTGAAGATATCAAAGAGGGCGATGGCGTGATTGTTAAATACGGGCCATATCAAGCGACATATCTGCCCCAGGTTTGGGAGGAAATTAAAGACCGGGAATTATTTTTCGGAAGTTTATGCCAAAAAGCGGGTTTGGATAGAAAAAACTATCTTGATCCCAAGATGGAGTTTTTTAAATATCGGGCGATTGTTTTCAATCAGGACAAATAATTTTGTAACCATCTCATTGATAATAGAAAGGAAATGGTTATGAACAGATACAAGGAAGATTGGAGGCCGGATTTGTTTAAATACCGGCGCCAGTTGAACCGCGATTTAATTATCGCGTGTGTCACCATGGCCGTGATAGTTGCGTGTGTTATTATTCTGTCAATTTGCCAGACTGCAAAAGAAAAAAATGCCGATCATCAGTCCACGATCAGGGTGGAGATGGTAGGAAATTAATCATGGGTGATATCATAAACACCGCAATAAATAGGGGCTTATTAGACCAATAAGCCCCTTCATTTTTTTATTAATTTAGCACATTCAACAAGTAAGTGCAACACCCCGATTAAAAACCTCCTGGGGCGTACAG
>CAYIRS010000119.1:0-2229 GCA_964365895.1 uncultured Gammaproteobacteria bacterium | reverse complement strand
TTTTTGATGTGCTCTCGATTAATTTCAAGGCCGAAGATATCGCCGCGCAGAAATACTCCCTTAATTTTGCCACTTATTATTTTAAGGAAAAAGTTAAATAATATGGAAGCGGTCAATAAAAAACAAAAAATCAAGATTCCGTTTTATTTGGCGCTTTTAATTATTTTAGTGGCGGCCTCGCTTGGCTTTTATTGGTATTTTTGGCAAAAAATAAATTCTGACATTGATTCGTCGTGGCCGGAAATTTCTTTTAGATTAAATTCCAATCTAAAAATCGAAAATACCAATAAGCAGCTGATTGCCCTGCTCCAATCGCGGGAAAGAGAGGGCAAATACGGCGAATGGCCGTTGGGCACGATTATTTTAAGCGATCAAAGAGGCAATCCCTTTTTGCCAAAAATCAATAAATAATTATTATTTCAACCTGTCTGCGCCAAGGCTTCGGTAGGCAGGAATTCAAAATTAAATCATTATTTCAAAGCTTGTCCTCGCGGAGGCGGGGATTCAAAATTGTAAAATTCAAAATTATTAAAAAATGATTGAAGATAATTATTCCCAAAAAATTAAAAATTTTCTGCTGGCAAAAAATTTAATCACGCCGGTTAAAATGAAAGAAATTGAGGCCGAGATGGGACAGGTCGGCGTCAGCGTGGAGGAAGCGCTGATTAATCGGAAGATTTTTTCGCCGGAACGTTTCGCCCAAATAAAGGGTGAGATGTTCAATATTGAATCGATCAATTTGGCCGACCAAGCAATTGAGCCGTCAATTTTAAATATTTTGACGCCAAAAGTAACGCAAAATTACCAGATGGTTGTCTTTGATAAGCGGGGCAATGAGATTAAAGTCGGCTTGGTCAACCCGGGTAATTTTCAGGCCCACGAAGCCATTGAGTTTTTAGTCCAACAGCAGGGTTTAACATCAAAATATCATGCCATTTCCTTGGAGGATTTTCGGAATATTTTTAAACAATACGGTGATTTTAATCAAGAAATCGGTTCGGCCTTGAAGGTGGCGGAAGAAAAATTCGTCCGGCAGGAAGAGGTGGCGACGGAAAAAACCGGCGGCGAGTTGGAGAATATCATCAAGGCGGCGCCCGTGGCTAAAATTGTTGCGGTGATTATTAAGCATGCGGTGGACGGTGGCGCTTCTGACATCCACATTGAGCCAGGCCGCAATGAAGCCAGAGTCAGATATCGCGTGGATGGCATATTGCATACCTCGTTGGTTTTGCCGAATTTTTTGGACCAAGCCATAATTTCTCGCATTAAGGTTTTGTCCAGTTTGAAATTAGATGAAACCAGAATTCCGCAGGACGGCCGCATTAGAATGAATATTGACGGCCAGGACATTGATTTAAGGATTTCCATCCTGCCGATGCTGGACGCGGAAAAGGTCATGATTAGAATTTTAGACAACTCGGCCGGCGTGCCCACCTTGGCCGAGCTTGGCTTCAGCCAGAATCATATTGAAATTATTGAAAAGAATATTAAAAAAGCGCACGGTTTGTTTTTATTGACCGGCCCGACCGGCTCAGGCAAAACCACTACCCTGTATTCCATATTAAATATGTTAAACAGCGAGGATTTAAATATTAACACGCTTGAGGATCCGGTTGAATATTATACTTCCGGCATCAATCAGTCGCAAATCAGACCGGATATTGGTTTTACTTTTGCCAGCGGACTGCGGGCGGTCTTGCGCCAAGATCCGAATATCGTTATGGTGGGTGAAATCAGGGACAATGAAACCGCGGAATTAGTTATTCATGCCGCTTTAACCGGCCATTTAGTTTTTTCCACTTTGCATACTAATAATGCTTGGGGTTCCATACCTCGTTTAATTGATATGAAAGTTGAGCCGTTTCTTTTGTCTTCAACCTTAAATATCGCCATCGCCCAACGATTAGTGAGAAAAATTTGTCCGGACTGCAAAGCGGAAATTAAATTGCCGCCCAATTTGCAAAATAAGATTAATGAACAAATTAAAGAAATACCCGCCGAATTTTTAAAGGAATTCAAGGGGGAGTATAAATTTTATCGCGGCCGCGGTTGCGTTAGTTGCGGCCAATCCGGATATGTCGGCCGGTCGGCCGTGGCCGAACTGTTGGAAATGGAGCCGGCCTTAAAGGATTTGATCGCCAGCAATTTTACCATGGATCAAATTAACCGCCAGTTTCAAAAGCAAAAACATACAACCTTAATCCAAGATGGCATCATCAAAGCGCTTAA
>CAYIRS010000118.1:0-2245 GCA_964365895.1 uncultured Gammaproteobacteria bacterium | reverse complement strand
AAGCCAAAAAAAGAATTGAAAAATTAAAAGAGCAATTGCGCGACATTGACCACGCTTATTATGTTTTGGACAAGCCGTTAGTGAGCGATGCGGTTCGTGACTCACTCAAAGACGAATTGGAAAAATTAGAAAAACAATTTCCCGAATTCATTACGCCCGATTCGCCGACCCAGAGAATCGGCGGCAAGGCCTTGGGTAAATTTGCCAAACATCGGCACGCTCTGCCCAAATATTCTTTTGACGATATGTTTTCTTTTAAGGAAGTGGTGGAGTTTGACGCTAAAATCAAACGTTTTTTGGGCTGGCCGGCCGATAAGGACATTGAATATGTCTGCGAACTCAAAATTGACGGCTTGAATATGTCTTTTATTTATAAAAACGGGGTCTTGGACAAAGCCGTTACCCGAGGCGATGGGTTTGTGGGCGAGGTGGTAACCCACACGGCGCGCACCATCGGCAGCATACCTTTGAGAATCAAGCCAGCCATGGATATTGAGGTGGGCGGGGAAGTTTATCTGCCCCAGAAGAGTTTTGAAAAATTAAATCAGGCACAGCAAAAAATCGGCGGCCAGATTTTCGCCAACCCGCGCAACGCGGCCGCCGGCACCGTCAGACAGCTTGACCCTAAAATTGCCGCCAACCGGGATTTGGACGGTTTTATGTGGACGATTTATACTTATCAATCATTAAATTTAAAAACACAGGAAGATATTTTAGTTAATTTAGGAAAATTGGGCTTTAAGGTGAATGCTCATTGGCAGAAATTAAAAAATATCCGTGAGACCATAAAATATTTTGAACACTGGGCCGAGAATAGAAATAAATTGCCTTATGAAATAGACGGCATCGTGATAAAAGTAAATGACCTAAATTTGCAAGAGCGATTGGGCCGGACGGCCAAGCAGGCTCGCTGGGCGGCTGCTTATAAATTCGCGCCTAAGCAGGTAACAACCATCATAGAAGATATTGCGGTGCAGGTGGGCCGGACCGGAGCGCTCACGCCGGTCGCCCATTTGCGCCCCGTAAAATTGGCGGGCAGCGTAGTGAAAAGAGCCACGCTTCATAATCAAGATGAGATAGAGCGGTTAGATGTCAGGATCGGCGATACCGTGGTTTTGCAAAAAGCCGGCGACGTCATACCGGATATCATTAAGGTTTTGAAAAAAATGCGCGTGGGCAAAGAGCGGAAATTTAAGATGCCCGCTCAATGCCCGATTTGCGGTTCGGCGGTGGTAAAAAAGCCGGGCGAGGTCGCGAGTTATTGCGCCAATAAAAATTGTTTTGCCCAAGAGCTTGAGGGCTTAGTCCATTTTGTGGCCAAGGCGGCTTTTGATATTGCCGGCTTGGGGCCGAAAATTTTGGAACAGCTCCAGCGGACGGATTTAATCAAGGACGCCGCCGATATTTTTTTGCTGAAAGAAGAGGATTTGGCGCCATTGGAAAGGTTTGCGGAAAAATCGGCGGAAAATTTGATTAAAGCCATTAACCAGAGCAAAAAAATTAATTTATCAAAATTTATTTACGGCTTGGGCATCAGGCACGCGGGCGAAGAAACCGCGATTACTTTGGCGGAAAATTTCGGTTCCTTGGAAAAATTGCAAAATGCTTCCGTTGAGGAATTGCGGAATATTGAGGATATCGGCCCCAAAGTGGCCGAAAGCATTTATGATTGGTTTCATCACAAAAAGAATTTAGAATTTTTGGGCAAACTTAAAAAGAGCGGCCTCAAAATTATTAATCCGCCGAAAAATAGTCCGGGTAAATTGGCCGGCAAAAATTTTGTCTTGACGGGTGAGCTAAAAGAATTTAGCCGAAACCAAGCCAAGGAAAAAATCAGGCAATTGGGCGGCGACGTTTCATCGTCGGTCAGTAAAAAAACCGATTATGTGGTGGCCGGCGAAAACCCGGGCTTAAAATATGATAAGGCCGAATCATTGGGCGTAAAAATAATCAGCGAAAAAGAATTTTTAAAAATAATCGGCGGGTAATTAAGGCAATTAAAAAAGAGCGTATGCCTTCAGACAATTATTTGTCCTTAGGCATACGCCCCGCTCCCGCTGTCCCTACAGCGACCTCGCCGCCTTTTTTTGGTAAGGCGAAATCTATAAAAAATTAAGGTGCGAATATGGCTGGTTCATTCTCGGTGGTTTATCGTTCATTTATTACTCGTAATATTAACAAATGAAAATCGGCTTGTCAAGAGTAAAAAAAATTTATATACTATTGAGATAGTTACAAAACTATA
>CAYIRS010000117.1:0-2246 GCA_964365895.1 uncultured Gammaproteobacteria bacterium | reverse complement strand
ATTAAAAAGGAACGAACCGCACTTCTCGCAAATCATTTTGTCCTCCTATAATTGAATAATGGCGCGAAGCCGTATCATATCATACGCAATAGGAAATGTCAATATTTCACCTCTTTATTTTTTTAAATCAAAATTTTAAACAAAAAACCACCGAAAGGTGGCTCTTTTAATATCCAATAATCTGTAGGCCTAATGCTCGGATGGGCTTATATGGCCAGGCAAGAAAATTTTTGTGAAGCAATTTCCAAGCTAAAAGCCCAAAAAAAGCTTTTAAAAATTCCCATGCTTGTCGTGCCTAGCCATAGCAGCCCACCCAAGCGCTCCACTCTTCTTGCGCTGGCAAGCGAATGGAAACTGAAGTAGAGATAAAAAACTTCTCAAATTTGTTTTTTGGAAGGTGACAAATCTGGCCTACAGATTATTAGATACTATGCACATCCCTGCAGACAAAGAAATTATCTGAAGATAAAATCCGAGTCCTTGCGAACCAGAATAATCCTTCTAACAACTCCTATGCTTGTCGTGCCTGCAGAGCTGTGGATACTATCTTTCATGGATAACACCCTATCTTATCATACCTGTTTATTTTTGTCAAGCGCCTTGGGTAAAATTAACAAAAAAAATCGCTAAATTTAGCGTATTTCTTATTTTTTTATTCTTATTAATCTTTTACCGATAACATTATAACTCACTTAATTCACCTTGGCAAATTAATTTTATCCATAGATTATCAACACCCTTCTGTCATCCCTGCGGAGGCAGGGATCCAGTATTCATTTTGCCATTTCTTCATATAAATCTATCCAATTGTGGTTCTCTTTTTTTATTAAATTTATTTTCCATTCTCTTTTCCACGCTTTAATATGTTTCTCTCTTAAAATCGCTTCGTTTACATCACAAAATACTTCCATATAAACCAATTTATTTACATTATATTTTTCAGTGAATCCTTTAAATATTTTATTTTTATGCTCCCACACTCTTCTTAATAAATTATTTGTTACGCCAGTATATAATGTGCCGTTCTTTTTGCTGGCTAATATATAAACATAATAATATTTTTGCATAAACAAGATTAAATTTTCTGGTTCCCGGATAGCCGCTCGCTTGGCTCGCGTTCCGGGATGACAATAAAAAATTTAATTCTAAATTAATTCCAATAATTTTAATTCCAACTTGCCGCTTTCTGTGTCATAAACGGCAAAAGTCGCTTTATAAAACATGCCGGCCAAAGTGCCGGGATTAATTACGCGGCAGCCATTAATGACTTCTTCCCACGGCTTATGCGTATGGCCGTAAAAAACCAAATCATATTTTCCGCTTTCCGCTAATTTTTTTGCTTGGTCCGGAAAATGACAGAAAGCGATTTTTACCCCCTCTACCCTTCGGGCATATTCCTGGGCAGCGCTGAATCCTGCGCCAGCTCGGATTCGTCGACTCTCCCCCGTCCTTGCGTCGGGGTCGCTTCTGCCCGTCGCCCGCTGGCGACCCCCTTGTGAAGGGGGAGAAAGATAATCGGCGTCTTCTTGTGAAGAAACAGAAGAGGGGGAAATAATAATTTCGCCAACTTCGCCGTGAAGCGTAACATTTTCTAACTTGGCGCAAACTTCTGGCAACAATTCCCTATCCGCCACATTGCCAAAAACCAAATGAATCGGCCCCTTAAATTTTTCGGCCAAGACCTTTTTTACCACCGCCGGCGCCGCAATATCGCCGCAATGAATAATCATTTCTATTTCGTTATCATTTGCCCAATCAAGAAATTTTTCCATGTTTGGTATATTGTCGTGGGAGTCGGAGATGATGGCGATATTCATAATAATTTTGAATTTAAAATTGAAAATTTGCTTTTAACTTTTTCCACGAAATCGCTTTAAAATTTTTAGGTCGGTTGCCAAACCCTCGTCATGCGGCGTTTCCAAAATCATATTTATCTTCTGCTTTTTGGCAAACAAGATAATCGCCTTAAAACCCTCCAGGCCGATTTCGCCCTCGCCGATATGTTCGTGCCGGTCTTTATGCGAACCGAGCTCAACTTTAGTATCATTGGCATGAATCAAATATAAATTTTCCAAACCAATAATCTTATCAAATTTTTTGAAGGTTTCCTCAACCGCTTTTTTATCTTTTAAATCATAGCCCGAAGCAAAAGCATGGGCCGTATCAAAGCAAACGCCGATATCATATTTTTTTAATTTTGGCGAATGGATAATCTTTTGAATTTCTTCAAAGGTATCGCCGATAAT
>CAYIRS010000116.1:0-2262 GCA_964365895.1 uncultured Gammaproteobacteria bacterium | reverse complement strand
GCGGATTTTTATTAAATATAAAATAGTATACCCTTTTTGCCAGGAGTAAACATCTTCAAACTTTTCTATTTGTATTTAATTTTTAACTTTTAACTTTTAACTTTTTACTAAGGTTGTGCCAGGTAACCACCAGCGGGCTGGCCACGAAAATTGAAGAGTAGGTGCCGACGATAATGCCGACAATCAGGGCCAAGGCAAAGTTGGCAATGGTTTTGCCACCCAAAAAATACAAAGCAATCAAAACCAAAAGGGTGGAAAGTGAGGTGTTAATTGAGCGGGCAATGGTTTGATTAATGCTATCATTAACCACTTCTTCAAAATCAGCGCTATAATGCTTGGCCAAATTTTCGCGCGTCCGGTCAAAAACCACGATGGTGTCGTGAACCGAAAAGCCCAAAATCGTTAAAAGCGCGGTGATAAATAAACTATCCACCTCAAAGCCGGCGAAATGTCCCAAAATCGCAAATAAGCCCACCACAATTAAAATATCATGGATAAGGGCGATGACCGCGGCTATGCCATATTTCCACGATTCCACCGGCTTGGAAACTTTTCTGAAAGCAAAGGCAATATATAAAATAATGGCGATTGAGGCCAGGACAATTGCCATCCAGGCCTTCCTGGCCAATTCCTTGCCGATAATCGGGCCGATTGACTCAAATCTTTCTTCAATCAAGACGGGTCCAGAATCATTTTTAACGTCCTTAAATTTGCTTTTCAACTGACTTAAAATTTTCTGATGGGTCTCTTCGTCAACGGTTTTGAAACGCAAGATTATATTCCGGTCACCCGCCGGCTGGACCCTTAACTCGCCCAAATTCAAATCCGACAAACCGCTTTGGATCTGGTCAATGGCGGGGCGTTCAGTATTGAATTTAATCTCCATCAAGCTCCCGCCCGTAAAATCAATGCTGGGCTTAAGCCCCCAGATAAGCAAACTAACAATCGCCGCCATAACCATTATTAATGACAGCGTATAATTATATTTTCTATTTTGGATTATTCTTAATTTCATATTAATTTAAAATCGCCGTATCTTTTTGTTTTTTTCTGACCCCATACAGCCATCTATTCTGAAAAGGCCGCCAACCGCTGACTAATCGTAAAAACTGCCGCGTGATGATAATGGCGGAAAACATGGAAACCAAAATACCAATGGCCAAAGTTAAAGCAAATCCCCTGATGATGCTTGAACCGAACCAATATAAAATAACGCAAGTTATTAAAGAGGCAACATTGGAGTCGCGAATGGAAAACCAGGCGCGATGAAAGCCCTCTTTTACGCCCGTGGCCAAGTCCTTGCCGGCGCGCAATTCTTCCTTGAGCCGTTCAAAAATAAGGATATTGGCATCCACGGCCATGCCGACCGAAAGAATAAAGCCGGCAATGCCCGCCAAGGTTAAGGTGATGTGTAAAAATTTGAAAAGCGCCAGAGCGATAGTGGCATAAATAAATAAGGCGATGACCGACAAAACACCGGGCAGACGGTAATATAAAATCATAAAAATTACCACTAACAACAAGCCGAACACGCCCGCTTGCAAGCTTCTTTGGACCGACTCGTTGCCCAAGCTGGCGCCGACCGTGGTCTGCGAAATCAAATTTATGGGCACGGGCAAAGCGCCGGCATTTAATCGCTGGGCCAGTAATTTGGCCTCTTGGGTGGTAAAACTGCCGCTGATAACCGCTTTGCCGGATAAAATCGGTTCATTGACCCGGGGAATACTGATGGGCGAGCCGTCTAAAAATATGGCGACCGGCTTGCCCGCATTTTTAGTGGTAATATCGGCAAATAATTTCGCGCCCTCGCTGTTAAACTCCAAACCCACTTCCGGCACGCCGGAATTCGGGTCAAATTCAACGGTGGCTTTTTTTAGTTGCTGGCCGGTTAAGCCCGTGTTATTCCATTCCGGATTAATTTTTAGGCCCAAATCCGCCGCGGTCTTGGTTTGAAATAAGATGTGGCGGACATCAATTTCTTTATTATCCCCCTCGCCTTTTTCCGCTTCTTTTTTGATAATATGATAACCGAATTGCGTTTTGACTAAGTTAGGATAAATTTCTCCCACTTTTAATTTATTAAAAGCCACGTCGTCAAATTCCGGCACGAAGGCGCCCTTTTTTACGCCCTGATACAATCCGCCATTATTTTTACTGCCCGGGTCATCAGAATACTGCTGGGCCAATTTCGCAAAATCAGCGCCGGTTAAAATTTGCGGTAAAACGGCTTGCGCTTGAGTCAAAATCGCTTTATTTTCCTGG
>CAYIRS010000115.1:0-2265 GCA_964365895.1 uncultured Gammaproteobacteria bacterium | reverse complement strand
AAAATATAAATCGGTGGCGCCGCGATTCCCAGTGATAAAATTTTATCAAAAGTTTCCATAAATGATTTCACGGTTTCGCCCGGTAACCCAAAAATAGTATCCACGACAATCGGCCAATTGTTTTTTTTTGAAATAGCAACTAACTCTTTTATGATTTCAGTCGGGATATTTTTTCTCTGACAATTATCCAGCACCTCCTCGGTCAGAGTTTGCAGAGCAAAATATAAATAGCCCATCATTCGCGCCAGGTTCGTCATCATTTCGATGGAAGTTTTGGTTTTTTGCTTGGTGGTGGCGCCGCCGGTAATCCGCGGAAAGCCGGTTTTTTTATAAAGATCCAGCATAAAAGAACTAATTCTTAAATCTCGCTCTCCCATTATGCCAAAATTTGTGTCGGTAAAATCCAACTCCTTAGTCGTTGAATGTTTTAAAATATACAGCAATTCATCATAAACCGTCTTTTCATCTTTAACGCTTAGGGGGAGAAAAGAATTAATACCTCCGCTGCAAAAAGTACATTGATGCGGGCAACCGCGCGCGGTTTCAAGCATTGACACAAATCCAGCCTGTAAAAATTTATCAAAATACCCCGCGAGATATGGCGAGGGAAAAGTATTTATATCAACCCCCCTGGCCACAATTTCTCCTCTGGTTATTTGCCCGATTTTATTTAAACGCAGAGCGCAACCGGCGATACTTGCCGAAAATATGGATTCTTGGTTATAATTCTCTTTTATAATTCTTTTTAAAATATTGGCAAATGATTTTTCTCCTTGATCAAGTACTATTATATCTAAACTTGGATGCCTTTCTAAAATTTTCTTATAATTATCAGAGTGTCTGGCAATACTAGACCCCCCGATGACCGTAATAATCTGACCACTAATTATTTTGCAAGCTTCAATCATTTTAAACATAAGATTAGTATTCCACATAAAAAACGAACAGCCTAAAACCTGCGGCGGCCGCCGCCTGATTTCCGCTATCAACTCATCGGGATCTTTAAATAAAAAAATATCTACGGCCTCTCCATAAACGCTTTTACAATAACTCGCGATAGAACCTATGCCCAATGGCATGTGAAGGCGATTACCGGGAAGAAAATGATCAAGGTCAGCCAAGTAAATTATTAATTTTTTTTCAACTGGTTTATTCATGATACTGATATTAATTACTTTTTATAAACGCTTTTTTTATTGGCTCGTCGTTCTTATCGGTCCAGATTGTTTCCGGATTGCTTTGTTTATAGGGGCGATGGCTCCAAGGCGTCCAACCTTCTTTAACAACACGATTAATATCCTCTTCGGTCAACTTTTTATCAAAAATCTTATAATCCCCTCTCAAAAACTTAGGTGATCTCAAGGCCTTCAATCGTTCAGCATTTTTTTTAGATATTAAATCATAATTGGCATGGCTGCTAACTCGTTCCATGGGAATAGCGCCACTACAACGCGGGCAGTAGCGCTTAACCTGATCCATAAATTCATTTGGATTTTTGTCCCACCAGCCTTTTTTCAAAGCATAACCGCCCGGTCCCTCAAATAACTGATCCAGCGCCGCCGCCACTTCGCAAAAAAATCCGCCTTTAGGCGTTATGGAAGCGGCCCAGCGCCACTGCACCCAGCAATTCCCAATTAAACGCCACATTAACTCCCTATCATCTAAGACCTCTTCAGCCGCAACCAACAGTGGCTGATGCTGACCGACCTCCATGTCCTTATGATCGTTATAAGTTATTAAGTCTTTGTCAAAAGTTTCTTTTATGATTGTTTCATATTGGCTCCATTTAAAACCGTTAGTCCACAATTCCCTTTGCCGCCGGTTAGGCACATATTTTCTCATAAGTAGGCAAATCTCTTTAAATTGAGGATGCAGAGTCGGTTCACCGCCCATAATGCCAATTGAACCAGTAAAGCCTTTGAGTGATTTTATAGCCTTTTCCACCATAACCAGATCCATAAAAAAGGGTTTTTTGTGATGGCCCACAAAACGAGTACATTGCGAACACTGTAAATTACAGCCGTAGGTTATTTCAATTTGGATCACTTTCATCCGATAGATTGGGATCATAACTTTATTGGTTATATTGTTTAATTTTATATTTCATCTTGAAAAGTCAAGCTAATTTTTCATTCAAGAAATTCTGCTCTTCACTTCCTGCCATATACCGTCAGCAAACTTTCCGCAACATCATCAAGATCAGACTCAATCGGTGTGCCCATAACCACATGGCAATCCGCGCAAATATTAATTTTTTTTCGCTCT
>CAYIRS010000114.1:0-2298 GCA_964365895.1 uncultured Gammaproteobacteria bacterium | reverse complement strand
GTAGCAATTTATGAAAATAAATATTTTGGATGTTTTGGTAGATGTGATTTCTTTAGACGGGATTTTACAAAAAATCAATCAATGGTTGAATAATAACGGCCAGTATTATATTGTCACTATCAATCCGGAATTTGTGGTGGCCGCCCAGAAAAATAAAGAATTTAAAGACGCTTTAAACGGCGCCGGGCTGGCCATTGGCGATGGGGTGGGATTAATCTGGGCTTCGGGCGGCAAATTAAAAAGAGTGACGGGCGTGGAATTGGTGGAAGAATTATTTAAATTAAAAAATCAGAACTATAAATTTTATTTGCTTGGCGGCGAAGAGGGGATTGCGGCTGCGGTTAAGCAAAAATACCAAGAAGCAAATATTGTGGGCGCGCATTCGGGCGGCAGATTAAATACCGAGAACTGGCTTTTGGAAAACAATAACCAGATAGTTCAAGGGATTAATGAAAGCCAAGCCAATATTTTATTGGTCGCTTTCGGCCAAGTAAAGCAAGAAATGTGGATTGTTAATAATTTAGCGAAATTGCCAAATGTCAAAGTGGCGATTGGCGTAGGCGGGACATTTGATTATTTATCCGATAAGATAAAACGAGCACCGGCCTGGTTAAGAGGGTTAGGGCTTGAGTGGCTGTATAGATTGGCTAAGCAACCCAAAAGATTCGGCCGAATTTGGAATGCGACATTTAAATTTTGTTGGCTGATTCTTAAAAATAATTTTTAATTTTCAATTTACAATTTTCAATAAATGATTCAATGAATCAATTTTCAAAAAATAAAAGTTTGAATCATTGAAAATTGAAAATTCATTGTAAATTGAGAATTGAAAATTGAAAATTAATTATAAAAAAATATGTTTTTATTTAAAAAGAAAAATAAAGTCCGAACCCGTTTCGCGCCCAGCCCGACCGGCTACCTTCATGTCGGCGGATTGAGGACGGCCTTATATGCTTATTTAACCGCTAAACAAAGTGGCGGGAATTTTGTGGTGCGAATAGAAGATACTGACCAGACCAGGGAAGTGGCGGGGGCGGTGGAAAACTCAATAAAATCCCTTAAATGGGCGAGCTTGGAGCCGGATGAGGGGGTTTTCCTTGATAAAAAGGGTAAAATCGCGGAAAAGGGCAAATTTAGGCCTTATAGGCAGTCCAAGAGGGCGGCTATTTACCAAAAATATGCCCAAAAATTAGTAGATAGCGGGTCGGCGTATTATTGTTTTTGCGCTCCGGAACGGCTGGTAAATTTAAGACAAGAACAGCAGGCCCAAAATCAGCCCACCAAATATGATGGCCGATGCCTTGGCTTAACGCCGGACGAAATTAAAGAGAGATTAAAAAATAAGGAACCGCGCGTAATTAGAATGAAAATTCCCGCCGAACAGACAATAGAATTTAATGATTTGATACGCGGTAATCTCAAATTTAACAGCCATAATATTGACGACCAGATTTTAATCAAGTCAGATGGCTTTCCCACTTATCATCTGGCTTCAGTGGTGGACGACCATTTAATGAAAATTACCCAGATCATTCGCGGCGAGGAATGGCTTTCCTCAATGCCCAAACATATTTTGCTTTATCAATATTTTGACTGGGCGCCGCCCGAGTTCGCCCATCTGCCCTTATTATTAAATCCGGACAAATCAAAATTGTCTAAAAGACAGGGCGACGTGGCGGTGGAAGATTACCGCGCTCAAGGATATTTGCCGGAAGCCATAATTAATTTTGTCGCTCTTTTGGGCTGGAATCCGGGCACCGAGCAGGAAATTTTTTCTTTGGCGGAATTGATTAAAATTTTTGATCTGAAAATGGCGCACAAGGCGGGCGCGATTTTTAATCTGGAAAAATTGGATTGGATGAATGGCGAATACATCAAAAAAATGGACCCAGATAAGTTTATTGGAGCGATAAGGCCGTTTATAGAAAAAAATAATCTAAAATTTTTAGACGATATTAATATCGAAAAATTGCTAAAATTAGAACAGCAAAGAATTCATAAATTAAGCGAGGTCGGAGAGGGCTTGGAATTTTTAATGATAAATGATTTAAATTATAATCCAGAAATTTTAATTTGGAAAAAATCCAACAAAGAAAACGCGCTGAAATGTTTGGAATTATTAATCGCAGAATTAGAAAAATATGAGTTGTCGGCTTGGACGCAGGATAAATTGCAGACCAAAATTTTTAATTTTATAAAAATCAATAACTTAAACAACGGCGAGGTTTTGTGGCCCATGCGCGTGGCTTTAACCGGCCTGGAAAAATCGCCGACTCCCTTTGAAATCGCCGAGATATT
>CAYIRS010000113.1:0-2323 GCA_964365895.1 uncultured Gammaproteobacteria bacterium | reverse complement strand
AAAACTCGCTTCGACGAACTTGAACGGCTCCTCCAAGATGAGACGGTAATTTCTGACGCCCAAAAAATCAAGAAAATTTCCCAAGAATATAATGACCTTAAGGAAATTATACAGGCAAAAAACGATTTGGAAAAAACCGAAAACGATTTAAAAGAAACTGAGGCTATAATTTCAGAAAATCAAGATGACGAGGAATTAAAAAAAATATCGGGGGAAGAAAAAATAACCTTGGAGAAAAAGAGGGCTGAATTGGAACAAAAAATTAAATCACTGCTCATGCCCAAAGACCCAAACGACAGTAAAAACGCGATTATAGAAATCAGGGCCGGCGCCGGCGGCGATGAATCGGCCTTGTTTGCGTCTGAACTTTTTCGGATGTATTCCCGCTTTGCCGAAAAGAAAAATTGGAAACCAAAATTATTATCAGCCAACAGAATCGGCCTGGGCGGTTTTAAAGAAGTAATTTTTGAAATTACCGGTAAAGATGCCTATGGCGCCATAAAATTTGAAAGCGGCGTTCATCGGGTTCAACGGGTGCCCGAAACCGAGAAAAAGGGGCGCGTCCATACCTCCACGGTAACGGTGGCGGTCTTGCCCGAGGCCGAAGAAGTTGAATTGGCCATAGACCCGAAGGACTTGCGGCTTGATACTTTCTGCGCCGGCGGGCACGGCGGCCAAAGCGTAAACACCACCTATTCGGCGGTCCGCCTTACTCATCTGCCAACGGGAATTGTGGTCTCCTGCCAAGATGAAAGATCGCAATTGCAAAACAAAGAAAAAGCCATGGTGATTTTACGGTCAAGATTATTGGCGGCGAAAAAGGAGGCAGAGGCAAAAAAACTTGGCGAGACCAGAAAATCACAAATCGGCACGGGCGACCGGAGCGAAAAAATCAGAACCTATAATTTTCCTCAAGACCGCGTAACCGACCACCGCCTTGGTGAAAATTTTGGCAATATCCCAAATATATTAGATGGCAATATTGATGATATGATAAGAGCGGTAAAAAATAAGGCCGAATCAGAAGCAATAAAAGATTAAAAAATATATAACTCTTTTTTAGATAGCGCATATGAACGAAAAAAATAAAAGAATTTCTTTGATTATCCCCGCCCATAATGAAGAAGAAAATCTCGGGTGCGTTTTAAGGGTGGTTACCCAAGTGCCAGAAATAGATGAAATTTTGGTGGTGGTTGACGCCTGTAGCGACAAAACCGCCGAAGTCGCCCAAAAATACGGCGTTAAAATCTTAATCAGAAAGGCCAGTAAAGGCAAGGGCGAGGCCATGATTGATGGCGTAAAACATACCACGGGCGGCATCTTGATGTTTGCCGACGCGGATTTGGAAAATTTAACGGTGCGCCATATGCAAAAAGTTCTTGAACCGGTGATTGAAGGCCGGGCTTCTATGTCGGTCGGTCTGCGGGATAGAATTTTCGGCTTGGGCGCTTTAATTCCCAAATTATTTCCCATGTATGCCATCGGCGGCGAAAGAGCCATGACTAGAGAATTTTTTGATTTAATTCCTAAAGATGAAAATACTTTGGATTTTGGCATTGAGACGGTAATGAATTACTTTGCCAAGAAGCATAAACTGAAAGTGGCCTATCCGATTTTAAAAAATCTGCATCAAGTCATCAAAGAAAAAAAATGGGGTTTTTGGCGCGGCCTTATTTCGCGAATAGGATTGTTTTGGCAGGTTTGGCGGACTCGCTTTATTATGAAACACAAAAAAGATTTATAAAAACCTCAAAAGCCCTTATGGGCTTTTTAAAAAACGCGCCATGACTATAATTTCGCGACAAAATAGTTTTGTAACCACCTCCATAAATCAAGCGTTAAAAAATGGGATAAAAAAATTAAAGTCGACCGAGGTTGATTCAGCCATTCTTGACGCGGAAGTTTTATTGGCTTTTATTTTGAAAAAAGATAAAGAATTTTTATATGCCCATCCGGAGCATAAGCCGCAAAAAAACCGGCTTAAAAATTTTTATAAACTAATTGCTCGGCGCGCCAAAAACGAACCCGTGGCTTATCTGACAAAGCAAAAAGAATTTTATGGCTTGAATTTTTATGTCAATAAAAACGTCTTAATCCCCCGCCCAGCCACGGAATTGTTGGTTGAAGAGGCCTTGAATTATATAAAAAAAATAAAAGCAAAAAATTTTACAATTTGCGATGTGGGCACCGGATCTGGCGCGATTATTATTTCTCTCGCTAAAAATATTAAAAAATCGCTTCCCAAACAAAATTTTAAATTCATCGGCGCAGATATTTCCCGCGGCGCCCTAAACGTCGCTCAAAAAAACGCCAAAGCGCATAA
>CAYIRS010000112.1:0-2349 GCA_964365895.1 uncultured Gammaproteobacteria bacterium | reverse complement strand
TGGATTGGCGTGTTTGTGGGCTGGGGCGCGTATTATGTGGCAATGATTTTGCGCGATGTCTATCGGGTTACTGGCAGTTTGCGCCGGAAACTTGAGTTAATTGACCAGATTCTAAAAACCATCAAGGAGAAAACCGAAAAAACCGCCAATTATGTCCCGCCCTTAATTGAGGGCGTCAGCAAGATGGTGGAGCATTTTATGGAGAAAAAGAAAGTAAAGGAGAAAAAGAAAAAAGCCAAAAATTAAAAAGAATCAATCCCGCCTTTGGCGGTATTTTCCCTCCCCTTGTTTGAAGGGGTCGTAATCGACGGGCAGAAGCGAGCGAAGCGAGAGTAGATGAATGCGACCCTGGGAGCATTCATCTCTGCCCAGGAACGGGTTGGGAGGGGTCTAAATAAAATTATTCTTTAGCTCCTTTTTTTATAAAAAGGAGCGCAAAAAATCGCAGCCAGTAAAAAATCCAGACAAAACCAGGCGCTTTACAAAGCTAATTTTTTGATTCGCCATTATTTTTTTATTTAATTTTTCAAGGAGAATAATGGCTCAGCAAAAAATTTGCTCTGACGGCCCCTTAACGGGGCCGGGCATCGCTTTGTTCCGCTTGGTTTTGTCTCTGGATTTTTTAATGCTGCATTGAATGCATCTAAGGCGAGCATTGAAAAATTTATAACAAAAACATCTATACTTGTAAAAAGCAGAGGAATTTAGTAAAATTAAACCAATATAAATAATTTTCTCCCCCTTGTTAAAAGAAGAGATAATATACTTTATTATGCCAGAAAAATTAAGTGAACAAGAAGTCCGGCTCAAAAAACTGAAGGCCATCCGCCAAGCCGGCATAAACCCATATCCGGAAAAATTTGATAAACAGATAGATTTAGCTGAAGCCAAAAAATTACCGGAAGGTATGACCGTCAAATCAGCCGGCCGAATAATGACCATCCGCCTGATGGGCAAAATTGCTTTTTGCCATTTGCAGGATTTTTCCGGCCAAATGCAGGCGGTTTTAAAAGAAGATGAAATTGGCGCCGATAACTTTAAATTTTTTGTTGATTATGTTGATATGGGCGATTTTATAGGCGTGGAAGGCGAAATATTTACCACCAGAAAAGGCGAGATTTCCATTTTGGTTAAAAAATATCAATTATTGGCCAAAGCAATTTTGCCCTTGCCCGAGAAATGGCACGGCTTAAAAGACAAGGAAATCAGGTATCGCCAAAGATATTTGGATTTGATTATGAATCCCGAAGTTAAGGAAGTATTTTTAAAGCGGGAAAGAGCCATCAATCTGATTAGAGAATTTTTATTAAAGCAAAATTTTCATGAAGTGGAGACGCCATTACTCCAGCCGCTTTACGGCGGCGCCGAAGCCCAGCCATTTATTACCAAATTAAACGCCTTGGATATCAAGCTATATCTTTCTATCTCGCCGGAAATTTACCTTAAAAAACTTTTGGTGGGCGGCATTGATAAAATATTTACTATTTGTAAAAATTTCCGCAATGAGGGCATAGACAAGTGGCATAATCCGGAATTTACCATGATGGAGGTCTACGCTTCTTATTGGGACTATAATGACATTAGAAAATTAACCGAAAATTTATTAGAAAAACTGGCCAAAGAGATAACGGGCGATACAAAAATAAATTATCAGGGCCAAAAAATTGACTTTAAAGCGCCCTTCCAGTGTATAACACTAAAGGAAGCTATAAAAAAATATGCCGGCATTAATCCTGATGATGAAAAAGCCATAAAAAATGAGGTAAAAAAACTTGGCCTTAAGGGCGCCCATGATGAGATGGTTGAGGCCATATTTAAAGAAAGGGTTGAGGCAAAATTAATCCAGCCGACTTTTATTACGGATTATCCAAAATCAATTTGTCCCCTGACGAAAGAGCATAGAAAAAATAAAAACGAAGTAGAGAGGTTTGAATTATTTGTTAATGGCGTTGAATTGGCCAATGCTTATTCCGAGTTAAATGACCCAACAGAGCAGGAAAAACGACTAAAAGAACAATTAAAGCGCCGAGAACAATCAGAAAAATTCAAGGCCCACTTTGAAGCCAATGTTTTGGATGAAGATTTTATCAATGCCCTGAAACATGGCATGCCGCCGGCCGGGGGATTGGGCATTGGCATTGATCGTTTAGTTTTATTTTTGACCGACTCACCATCAGTTAGGGATGTAATTTTATTCCCATTTATGAGGCCACAAGAATAAAAACAATAAAGCAACCTAAATTAAAAAATTGTAACAATATGTTAGATATCAAATTCATTCGGGAAAATGCCGAATTAGTCAAAGAAAATTGCAAAAACCGCTTGGCCAAAGTGGATATTGATAAATTA
>CAYIRS010000111.1:0-2381 GCA_964365895.1 uncultured Gammaproteobacteria bacterium | reverse complement strand
GTTAACGAGTTATTTGCTGGCTTGTGTTCAACCCGTTAACTCGCAAAACCACTAATATAGCTTGTAGGTTGTAGCTGGTAGCTTGTAGGGAAATTCCTACCAGCTACAAGCTACCAGCTACAAGCTTTTCTGCCACCCTTAATTTGGCGCTTCGGCTTCTTGGATTTGCTTGGATTTCATTTTCCGAGGCGACAATCGGCTTTTTGGTCAAAATTTTTATCGTGGGCGGTTCTTTCTTGGCCTCATCTCGAAAAAAATTTTTAACAATCCGGTCTTCGCCCGAATGGAAAGAAATAACCGCTAAGCGACCACCTCGAGCTAAAATCTCAATGGCTTGAGGTAAAACACTTCTCAAATTGCCGAACTCATTATTGACCGCGATCCTTAGGGCTTGAAAAACCCTGGTCGCCGGATTTCTTCGGGAACGCGATTTAAAATTCCTCTTATAAATACCGGAGACAAGCTGGACAAGCATATCAGCCGTCTCCACGGTTCGGCCCATCTGGCGATCAGCGATTATTTTCTTGGCGATCGGCCAGGATAATGGTTCTTCCCCGTATTCCTTGAATATTTTAAATAATTCTTGCTGATTATAGGTCTTTAGAATTTCCGCGCCCGTCAAGGTTTGGCTATTTTTGTTATATCTCAAATCAAGAAATTCTTTACCTTGAAAACTAAATCCCCTGTCCCCGACGCCGAGCTGATCTGATGATAGCCCCAGGTCCAATAATATCCCGCTAATGTTAGAAATTCCCTGGTCATTTTTTACAAATATATTCTTTAAATTCCTATAATTATCATTAATCAAAATCAGATTCTTATTCTGGCTGTCTTGAATGGCACTTGGATCCCAATCAATGCCGATTAACGCGCCGTCCGGTTTGATTCTCTCTAAAATCGCCAAGCCGTGCCCGCCGCCGCCAAAGGTGCCATCAATAAAATTTTGGCCTGGCTGGGGATTTAGATATTCTAATATCTCTTTAAGCAATACCGGCTCGTGAATGGACATATAAGTTTATAAAGTTTAAAGTTAAAAGTTAAAAGTTTTCGGTTTTTCATTTACTTTATAAACTTTATGAACTTTTAACTTTATAACTCGCCTACACGCCAATATTATCCAACGCCTCGGCAATTTCACCGGAATTTTTTTCGGTTTCCGTTTTATACTTATTCCATTTATCCTCATCCCAAATTTCTAAACGATTATATAAGCCGGCAATAATGACGTTTTTTTTCAGGCCGGCAAATTTTCTTAAATAATCCGGCAAAATTATCCGGCCTTGTTTATCAACTTCCACATCCATGGCGCCGGCCAGCATATGCCTGGCGAAGGCGCGAGTATTTAATTTTGCAATCGACAGGGCGGCTAATTTTTGCGCCAAAATCTCCCACTCCTTTTTTGGATACAAAAAAAGACAGTTATCCAAACCCTTGGTGACAACTGCTTTCTTCAAATCTGAACGAAACTTGGCCGGTACGGCCAATCGCCCTTTGGTATCAATGGTATGTGAGTATTGCCCGACAAACATGTAAATTAGTTTAAAATTGAAAGTGATAAAGTTTATAAAGTAAATGAGAAGCCAGAAGTTATAAAATTGAAAGTTATAAAGTAAATAAAAAAACCAAAACTTTTAACTTTGAACTTTAAACTTTTAACTAACTGACATTCCCCACTTATCCCCACCTTTCACCATTATGTACTTATTATAAACCACTTTATGGGCTGGGTCAACACTTGTAAACTTTTTAAAAAAATAAAAAATAGCTTTAAATAAGCTATTTTTTGAAAATATCGCCCATTGGGTGGATAAGTTTCCGCGGTTCAACCTCTGTTTAAAATAATATTGATAACAGTTTATCCACAATAAAAAAACTAATAGGGCGGATGAGAGATATTCGGCTCTCCCCCGTAAAAAGGCAGGATAATATTTTTGGCTAAAACAAATTTCCCCTTAGACCGCTTAAATGACGCTAATATTTTTTTAACTAATTCCTGATTATTATTGAATTCGGCGCGTTTAATCCCGACGACCGGGATTTTGAGCGCGTAGGCCAGGGTATTGGCCGTAACCACGCCGATTCTTAGCGAAGTAAAACCGCCCGGACCGCTCACCACGGCAATCCCCTTAAGTTGCGTCAACTTAATATTATTTTTTTTTAATAATTCGGCCATAGCCGGCAATAATTTCTCTGACTGTTTGAACTCGGCTTTTATTTTTTTAACTTTAAAATCTTCTGGCGTTTTTGCCAAAATCAATTCAATAAATTTATTGTTGGTGGTATTTATGATGAGAAACATTTAAACAATTTTTAATTTTGTAATTTTTAATTTTTAAATAAATAAATCAAATTTTTAATTTTTAAACCACTGCCAAGGGAAT
>CAYIRS010000110.1:0-2393 GCA_964365895.1 uncultured Gammaproteobacteria bacterium | reverse complement strand
CAATATGAAAAAGCCGTCCCTTAATTGGATCGGACTGAACTTCGGCGATTAAAACCTTAAGGGGAACGGCGCCGTCTAAAATTAAATCAATAATGGTATTTTCACCCGCCTCTTGGTATACTTTTTCAAAAGCGATATAATCCAATTCTAAATTTTGATTAGCCGTACCATGGCCGTACAAAACGGCTGGGATTTTATTGGCTTGGCGCAGGGAATATACTTTTTTGCCGGTTATTTCCCTCTTCTTTGCTTCTAATTTAATGGTCATAATTAATGATTATTTTGTTTATGGATTTAATGCGACTTAAATTAACCCTGTGGAATATGGCTATCGCCATAAATTTTTTTAGAAAAATTTTATTCCACGGGGTAAATTTAGCTTAAATTTGAAAAAAAGTCAAATCTTGACTAAACTACCATTGACTTTTTAGATGAAAAATGTATACTATACCATAGTCCATTTCAAGTGAATATTATTATAGTTGATAATATTTCTCAACTGTTTTTGACGACTTTTTATCGGCCACGAAAGGAGGTGAGACACCAATGGCGAATAGGTCTAAACGTATCTTTCGAATGGGTTTCTGTGGTGACTGGGTTGAAATACATAAACTGACACCACGCCCCAAAAATGACGGGGAGTTTATTTTTATTTTCCGAGAAAGGCGGAAAAGAAAAGTGCTTCCGATCATAACAGGGTTAACTGTGGGTGGAGTGAAAGTGATTGTCCAGTCTTTGACTCAACGCCCCGGTTTTAAACGTTCAGAAACATTGACAAGGCTTTGTTTGGCGATTGGGGAAAAAATGAAGGATCCCCGTCGCATTCCTGTCCTCTTGTCCTAAGCATCTAAGATGGCAAAAGTGTTTATGTCAGCCATGAACAATCAACCCATCGATTAATCACCCCGACAGCGTCAAAACTGCCGGGGATTTTATTTTAAAAAAAATAATTCTGGATCCCAGGTCAAGCCCGGGATGACAACAAAAAAACGGGGTGCAATAGCAACCCATTATCCTGAATTAATTGCGAGCATTAAAAAATATTGTGCTAATTTTTGGTGGGAACGACTAGAAAATTATCGCAAACGAAACGACAGATAATTTTCAGGAGTGAAGCCAAAAAGTTAGCCATGATTTTTTCTGCTCGCGATTCTTGCGCCACTTCTTCTAAAGAAGTGGCAAAATGTCATTAAAATCCAAATATTCCCTCCGCCCCATCAGAATGAAGCAACTCATAAGTCGCCAAGACATCATCACCGCTGATTTTAGCCGACTCCCGAAATTTATTGACTTCTTGGCTGTCCAAGTCGGTAACCAAGCCGACCGAACTAATGCCGAAACTGTTCGCCAAAATTAAAGCCACAATCGCTGATTTGCATCGGCCGCACTTCACATAAATCAAATGGGCGGTTTCATTTTCATCTAATATTTTTGCCTCCAAGGGATTATAATGGTAATGGCAAACCGGGCAATGCGAGACCAATCTTAGGGTATCTTCGGGAAGCCGCCCAAAATTAGACATGGGCTGAATTATATCTTGCATATAAAATGTAGGTTATTATCGTATTATTAATTATGCGACTTTTAAAAATCCATGTCAAGCGCGGTGAACCGAGTGTGAACGGAAAAATTAAAATTTTCTGGAGATTATGCTTGAACGATAAATATTTATCATCATACCCGCCGCGGACATAACCACAATTAAAAAACTGCCCCCATAGCTGATAAACGGCAAAGAAATGCCCGTGACCGGCAAAAGGCCGACACCCATGCCAATATTGATAAAAACCTGGACAAAAATCAGGATTAAAACCAATAATGATAAAAACAGGCCGAAATCATCCGGCGCGCGGCGGGCAATCCGATAAATCCGGTATAACAATAAAATAAACAGGCCCAGAACCAAAACCACGCCCACAAAACCCAGCTCTTCGGCCATAACCGAAAAAATAAAATCGGTCTGGCTTTCCGGAATGAATTTTAATTGGCTTTGCGAACCAAAACCCAATCCCCGGCCCATGAGCCGACCCGCGCCCACGGCGATAATGGACTGCCGGACATTATAACCCCGCCCTTGTGGGTCTAAAGCCGGATTAATAAATGTTTTAATACGGTCTCTTTGATAATCTTCAAAAACCAAAAACCAGCTGGTTAAAAAAACCAGCGCCATCAACCCTAAAACCATGATGATATGCCATTTATTCTTTGTCACCAAAAAGAAAGAGAGTAACCAGATAAAAAACAAAACCATGGCCGAACCAAAATCCGGCTGAATCATCACCAAGCCAAGGGGTATGAGCATAATCAAACCGACAAAAATTAATTGCCATATTTTATGAATGGTTCGGGCGTGGCGGCTGTAGACATCGGCCAGACACAAAATTAAAAAAAGT
>CAYIRS010000109.1:0-2393 GCA_964365895.1 uncultured Gammaproteobacteria bacterium | reverse complement strand
AAACGTGAATTGGCCGCGCACCACTTTGCCGCCGGCTTTGAAATAGGCGATCATCGCGCATCTTTGTCGGATGTCGCACAATAAACCGAGAACATCTTTTTCATTGGTCAGGCCGACATTACTGTCTTGGCTTTTGGGCCAATCTTCAAATTTCTGAATGTCTTTTTGGCTTACGGCCTCAGAAGCGTCGAGATTTTTTCTGACCCTTGCTCTGTTTTGGGCTTGCAGAAAATTGGGCACCGCAATGGCCGCCAGAATGCCGGCGATGGCGAGGCAAATTAAAACTTCCAAAAACGTAAAACCGCGATACTTTTTCATTTTTTACCCTCCTTTTTTGGGTACGATTTTTTGATAACTTAATTAAAATATTATAAAATATTTTGTTTTTTGTCAATAGCCACGTAATTGTGTTTTAACCACAGACATTTGGCGGTTGACTTTTTATAAATTTTGTTTTATACTTATAGAGTAATGAATCCATTCTGCTTTTAGACAGAGCAGATTTTTTTAAATAATTATTATGGAAATCAGAAATATCGCGATTATCGCCCACGTAGACCATGGCAAAACAACTCTAACCGATGCCTTAATGCGCCAGACCGGCATGGCCGAGGAAGGGGTCAGTATGGACAGCAACGCTCTTGAATTGGAGCGCGGTATTACCATTTATTCAAAAAATACTTCGGTTTTTTATAAAGATACAAAAATTAACATTGTCGATACGCCCGGCCACGCGGATTTCGGCTCCGAGGTGGAGCGGGTTCTGCGCTCCATTGACGCCGTGATTTTGGTGGTGGACGCGCAGGAAGGGCCCATGCCCCAGACAAAATTCGTGCTCAAAAAATCGCTTGAGCTCGGCCTGAAGCCGATTGTGGTCATAAATAAAATAGATAAACCCGCCGCCGAGCCGGAAAGAGTGCACGAGCAAGTGCTGGAATTATTTTTGGATTTGGGCGCCAATGACGAGCAGATTAATTTTAAAACGGTTTATGCCATTGCCTCAAAAGGAATCGCTAAAATGAAATTAGAAGAGGCGGGACATAACCTTACTCCGTTGCTTGAGGTAATTCTTAAGGAGGTGCCGGTCGCCTCGTCGCCGGAGATGAGCCGAAAACCATTAAGAGTCCAGCCATTTAATCTGGGTTATGATAATTTTTTAGGCCGTTTGGCGATTGGGAGAATTTATGAAGGCGTGATTAAGCCGGCGGATAATATTTTTATTAAAAAGGTTTCCGGCGAAGCCAGAAACGGAAAAGTTACTAAAATATTTACTTTTCGCGGCTTGCAGAAAGAGGAGGTAGCCGAGGCGAGCGCGGGCGATATTGTGATGATCGCCGGCTTGCCCGATATTTATATCGGCGAGACCATTTGCGCCTCGGCCGACCAAGAGCCACTACCGGCGATAAACATTGACGAGCCGACCATTTCTTTAAATTTTTTAGTCAATAATTCCCCCTTTGCGGGCCGGGAAGGCAAATTTGTGACCAATCGCCAATTGCGCGAACGACTGGAAAAAGAGCTTGAGGTAAATGTGGGTTTAAAAATTGATTTCTCCTCGTCTGACCGCCATAAGGTTTACGGCCGAGGCGAACTTCATGTCGCCATCTTGCTTGAAAATATGAGGCGCGAGGGATTTGAATTGCAGGTGTCTCAACCCCATGTCATTATCAAGGAAGAAAACGGAGAAAAATTTGAGCCATTTGAAGAATTAACCATTAATATTCCCAATGAGATGTCGGGTGTGGTGATTGAAAAATTAGCCAAGCGGCGCGGCTCGCTTTTGGAGATGAAACCGGAACCCGGCCATACGGTTTTGATATTTGAAATTCCCACTCGCGGCCTGCTCGGCTATCGCAGCGAATTTATTATTGATACGCGGGGCGAAGGCATAATCTATAGCCGAGTGATCGGCTTTAAGCCATTTGTCGGCGAAATTGAAAAACATGATCTCGGCTCAATGATTTCTTCGGCTACGGGCAAAGCGCTGGCTTACTCCTTATTTAATCTTCAGAATCGCGGCGCGCTTTATATCGGCGCCACGACCGAGGTCTATGAGGGTATGGTCATTGGCAATGCTTCCAAGGGCAATGATATGACCGTGAATCCAATTAAAGGCAAACAGCTGACCAATACTCGCGCCGCCGGTTCCGATGAAGCCATTCACTTATCGCCGCCCTATGAATTAACTTTGGAACGCGGTTTGGAAATAATGAATAACGATGAATACCTTGAAATTACGCCCAAAAGCATCCGTCTGCGCAAGCAATTTTTAACCGACATTGAAAGAGTGCGGGCGGGGAGAAAGAAAAGCCATATTTAATCTAAATTTGGACATCTAAATTTGGACGCTTGACATTATTTGGTGAATTTGCTATACTTATTCCGTAAGCTAT
>CAYIRS010000108.1:0-2470 GCA_964365895.1 uncultured Gammaproteobacteria bacterium | reverse complement strand
CTAGATCTCGTCTAATTGGCGAAGTCGGGAAAGCGATTTATCAATAACGGCCAGAGCGATTTTTGCAATTTCTTCCGCGCTCCATTTTGGCATACGCGCAAATATTGTCGCGGGGCAAACTTGGGTATTCCCATGTTGAAAACAGTCCACATAGATTTTATTAAGCGGAAGCCAGTCGTTTCCAGCTATCAATCTCATAAGAATAGATGAATACTTGTCCTTAAAACGGGCAGAGTGTGGTTGTTTTTGGAAAATCTTGTAATCCTTTTTGAGAAAAAAATCAAAACCCTCACAAATTACAATGTAAGGATTATAACCGTAAAAACTGGTTAATGTTCTGATAGCGTTTGCGTTTTTAGCAAACCTTTCTATAGCGTTCCCTTGTGCCTGTGGAGGTCTTTTGTCTCTTGGGATGGAAGGGTCTCCTTTTTTCTTTCTCCATTCAGAATCGCTTATCGGTGTGTATCCGTCATATTCGCCTTGGTGTTTTACTTCAAGCGCTCCGACAATATGGTTAAAACCATCCTTTTTAGATTGAACAAAAAATACCCCGCCGTCCGGTTTAATTCCTTCCGCAGAATCAAAGGCCTGTAATTCTTCCAGTTTCCTTTTTGTCTGCTTTGCTCCTCGGTTTATATAAGCAAGAGCATATTGGGCATTAATATCCTTAAAATTTAATGTCTTGAGGTTATTAAAGCTTAGCTCGGGGTACCGTTTAAGTATCATTTCCCAAATAATTCCCGAGGCCACCTTTGCCGTATCCTCTTGACCTTTTGATAGAAGATTAAACGGGCCACTCTTGCGTGTTTTTAGATGTTGACGATGTTTCTTTTCCATAATTTCTAACCCCCAAAGGGTTACCCTTTGCAAAATTAAATCAACGCTTTCATACTAGCTCCTTTGAGAGCGGATTTCAATGGATTTTGAGAGTTGCTGGCGGCTAAGTCGAACGGTTTACTGTGAGTATACCAAACGGCTCAACGGCTGTAGCCGTTGAGCCGTTCAGAATATTCTGGTTTTAGACCTTGGCCGCTTAGGCCCCAAAAACTTTTTTATCTTCCCAATTGTAAATCCATTCATTATTTACCAAACTGGCGAACCTACCGCGATAATAATCGCGGTTAAGCATTTCGGCATGGGTCATTTCGCGGCTGGCCAAACCTACCGCCGAATGCCACTCGGGAATTTCTTTTTCCACGATTGACTTCTGTTCCTCTTTCGGTAATTTGGCAAAAGAAGAAAGTTCCCTTAATTGCGCCGGATTGATTGATACCGGGCCATCTTTGGTTTTATCGGCTTCAAGAACCGTAAAATGCCTCTCAATATAGTCGGCGCCGAGCATAATGGCTGTCTTGGCCACTTTAATTCCATCCCTTGATACCAAGGTGTGATCCGACCAGCCGACCGTGGGCGTAAACCGGCGCAGCCAGTCCATTCGGGCTAAGTTAGCCATGGCTATCGTATTGGGATAGTTGGTAACACAATGTAAAAAAGTTAATTTTTTATTTTTTGATTTTAATAATTCTACGGTATTTTTTATTTCATCATCAAAAGTAGCTCCCGTGGATATAACCAGATTATCAAAATGATCGGCTAATTCCGTTATCATAGCGGCGCTGGCGCAATCGTAGCTGGCCACTTTGACCATTTTTTCATTTTGATATGGCAACGAAGCGGCCAGGGGAATTCTTTTTCTGGAAAATACCGTCAGCATCGGTGTGATGCCGGCTTTATTGGATTCCTCCACGAAGAATCTGTAATCGTCCTCCGTTAGATCCAAACTTTTCAATCTGTCGTATTCAGCTTGATACGGCCGTTTGATGGTTTTTTTAACTCCATTATGTTCTTCCAACCCTTCATCAAATCTTTCTCTGGGAGTGAGATCCTCCGAAAAAATTATCTGCCCCTTCACAATATCGGCGCCGTTTTCTTTGGCAGAATGAATCATCTGCTTCAAAAGATTACGATCGCCGTTATGATTCTGGCAGATTTCCACGATAATTTTGGCCATGTTCGTTAGCGTGAATTACAACCAAATTTAGGGCTATTTGGTATCATTTTTAATAAAATCCTCCACGATCAATTTGGCGCAGAATTCGTTGCCATTGTAGGTGCTGAAACGATCCAAAAGATTTTTATTTACAGCTCTAATTTTCGGCTTGAGTAACTCGGCCTCATTCAAAATATCGGCCAGCGGCTGGCCGCGATAGATTATACCCAAACCGAGTTTTTCCACACAAAGATTATTGAAGTAGATTTCGGGGTCGTCCTTAGGGTCAAAATCTGGCGTTACAAACGGCGTGCCCGAAAGCATAGACAGCCAAACCGAACCCCAGCCGGAACGAGCAAATTGAAGCCTAATATTTGCGTTGGGAATAACATGGGGCAGAAGTTTTTCACTGCCGGGCACGGCCTCGGTATCATTGCTGTAAAGTCTTAGACCTAATTTTTGCGCCTCACCGTAAAGCCG
>CAYIRS010000107.1:0-2483 GCA_964365895.1 uncultured Gammaproteobacteria bacterium | reverse complement strand
AATAATTCCTCGGCTTTTAAATCACCATCACTTTGGATTGAGGACTGGGGAGAAAAAATTAAACCCAGCCAGATTAAAAAAACGCCGAGAATCGGCGTTGATTATGCCAAGGAATATAAAAATAAGCCGTGGCGATTTATTTTAAAATCCTAAATTTCCTATTCTAGATGTTCCGATAAACCAAGTGAATCAATCTTTTTTTTCAGCAAGGGATAATCGTCTAAATTATTTTCCCCGACAAAACGCTCGGCAACGTCCCTGACATTCTTAACCAAAGTCAAATCGCCAAAGTCGGCGATTTTTAAATTTAAATTCAAGAAACCGGCTTGCTCCCGGCCATAAATATTGCCCGCCCCCCTCAACTCCAAATCCTTATTGGCCAAAACAAATCCATCGTGGCAATTAACCAACGCCTCTAATCTCGCCAATGTTTGCCGGTCGCCCAGGTCGCTAAATAAAAAACAATAGGACTGGTGCTCGCTCCGGCCCACCCGCCCCCTGAATTGATGTAATTGGGCCAAGCCAAATCTCTCCGCGCCCTCAATCATCATCACCGAGGCGTTGGGAATATCAATGCCCACTTCAATGACCGAAGTGGAAATTAAAATTTTAATTTCATTATCCGCGAATTTTTTTAGGACTTCTTCTTTCTGCCCGGCTTTAAGCCGGCCATGCAATAAGCCAACCTTGATCTCGGGAAAAATTTCTTCGTCTAATTTTTTAAATTCCTGCTTAACCGAGCGAACGCCCAATTTGTCCGACGGGTCAATTAGGGGACAAACCACAAAGACCTGCCGCCCCAAATTAATTTGTTTGGCAATAAATTCATAAGCCAATTGCCTTTTTTCGGGGGGCGCGATTCTCGTAAGAATTTTTTTTCGGCCCGCCGGCATTTGCCTGATTATTGACAGGTCTAAGTCGCCGTATAAAGTCAAGGCCAATGAGCGCGGGATAGGCGTCGCGGTTAAAGATAAAAGATGCGGCGACTGGCCTTTTTGTTTTAATAATTGGCGCTGTTCTACGCCGAAGCGGTGCTGTTCGTCAATAACGATTAAGGCCAATTTTTTAAATTTGATTTCTTTTTGGATAATGGCGTGGGTGCCGATAATCAGGTCAATTTCTCCGGCCTGGCACTTTTCCAAAAATTCTTTTTTACCGACCGCTTGGCGGTTGATAATTTTTCGGCCGCGGGTAATCAGTCCGATTTTTACGCCCCTTTTTTCTAAAAATTTCAAACTGGTCTCAAAATGCTGGCGGGCTAAAATTTCGGTCGGCGCCATAAACGCGCTTTGATATTTATTTAAAAAAACATTATACAAAGCGATAATCGCCACCAAGGTTTTGCCCGAACCGACATCCCCTTCCAAAAGGCGGTTCATCGGCCTCAATTTTTGCAAGTCCCGCAAAATCTCCCAAGCCGCTTTCTTTTGGTCAAGAGTCAAGACAAAGTCCAAACCGCCGATAAAATTCTTGGTTTCCGCTTGAAAAAAATTTATTTTTAACGATTTTTTTTGGCCTAAATTTTTTTTAATCAGCTGAACCCAGACCTGGATTAAAAACAATTCATTGAAAGCCAATTTCCGCTGGGCTAATTTGAGGGCCGCGTAATTTTTAGGAAAATGAATTTCTTTCAAGGCCTGTGATAAGCTGATTAAACGCTCTTTATGACTAATTTCCGCCGGCAAAAAATCGGCGACCTTGCCCACTGAAACCAGGGCGGTTTTTATTAAAAACCGCAATTGCTTTTGCGAAACACCGCCCGTGAGCGGATAGACCGGCGCTAAACGGGCCGTATTAAGATTAAACAAGTCCGCCCGCTCATAAACCGGAGAGTTAAAATAATGGTCAAATAAATCGCCGGACACCTTGCCGGCGAGAAAAATCTCCTGGCCGATTTTAATATTTTTGGCAATCCAGGGCTGATTAAACCAGATGACCTTGATTGAACCGGTATCGTCGCTGATCAGCCCCTCGGTTAATATTTTATGCTGGCGCGGGCTTCTTCGGTTGGCCAATAAATCAACTCGGCCTTTTATGGTCGCGGTCAGGCCGACCTGCAATTGATTTATAGACGCAACGCGGCTAAAATCGTCATAACGAAACGGATAATAAAAAATGAGATCCTTAACGGTCTCAATGCCTAATTTCTTTAACTTGCCGGATAATGATCTGCCAACCCGGTTTAATTCTATTATTTTTGAATCTGGGCCAAGCATTTTTTCTTAAATCAAATTGGCTTAATATCGTGACTAGCAGGACTTGAACCTGCGACCTTCAGCTCCGCAAGCTGACGCTCTATCCAACTGAGCTATAGCCACACATTTTATATCCTCAACCAGCGACGCAATCTTTCCGATAACGGCTCGGCTTCTCTTTCTAAATCCTCTTTCAAAAAATTCAATAAAAATTCCCTGATGCTGACAGCGTCTAAATCATTCAAATCCAAGACCAAGCGACCACGCAGAGGATTTTTAAAATCAATG
>CAYIRS010000106.1:0-2556 GCA_964365895.1 uncultured Gammaproteobacteria bacterium | reverse complement strand
GCGGGTAAATAAAAATTAATATGAAAAGAATACTAATCAGTTTGAGTATTATTGCCGTGGTTGCGACAATTGCGATTGGCGGAACCATTGCCTATTTTCAGGATACGGAAACCAGCACTGGAAATACATTTTCCGCCGGTATTTTGGACTTGAAAATCAGGGATAATGATGAGGACTGGGGAGACGGAGTTCAGGCGACCTGGGCCGCTCCCCCCGATGTAAAGCCCGGGGACGCGTGGGATTTTAGAATTCCCCTGGTTCAAATGCAGGCATCTTGGGATAGCACGGTGCCGGGAAATCACCTTGAAATAACCAGCGATTATTCCGTTACCGAAGAAAATCCCTGTCTGGAAGGGGACACTGATTGCCAAACAGATTTGCACCCGGGCGAAATGGCCAAGGAAATGTTAATCACCAGATGCATTTATAAAGGCAGTTTTGGTTGTATTGATTGTTTGTCCGGCGAACAAAAGACGCTTTACAACAGTTCAAATCATACCTGCGCTGGCAGTTTAGTTGCTTCAAGCGCTTACTGGAAAATAGAGGACCAGAATAGCGACGGAAAAATCAGTTTTTATGATTTGAAGAATGATGTTCTGGACAATCTTCCGCCTCCTTCCAATGTCGGTATGTATGACTATGAAATGGGCGTTAAATTCGCTGAATCCGCCGGCAATGATTTTCAGGGCGATATTTTTGATTTGACCATGCTTTTTACCCTAAATCAGGACGCGAGCCAGTAATACTTGAATCATTTTTGGTTGCCTTAGTTTTTTAGCTGGGGCAACCCATAAATGATTTAATAAGAAATGAAAAAAATATTTAAATTTTTTTATTATTTAGTTATCGTTTTCATTTCCGTTATCGCTCTTTTACTGATAATTTCAATTTTACCACTCACTGGCAATTTCAAGGTTTTGGCCGTGCTTTCGGGCTCAATGGAGCCGGCGATTCGTACCGGCAGTGTGGTTTTAATCAAGCCGGCAGGGGATTATAAAATCGGCGACATCATCACTTTCGGCAAAATCGGCAAAAACCAAACGCCGACCACCCATCGGATTAATGACATTCGCGTTCAGGCAGGAAAGCCGATTTATATCACTAAGGGCGACGCCAATAACGCGCCGGACCAAAAAGAGGTTTCCCAATCAGATGTTCGGGGAAAAGTTCTATTTTCTATTCCTTTAGCCGGTTATGTCATTGATTTTGCCAAAAAGCCGGTCGGATTCATGCTGATTATCATCGTTCCGGCGGCGGTTATTATTTACGATGAGGTTAGGAAAATTTATGGAGAAATCAAGAAAAAGAAAACAAAAACCAATTAATCTCGGCATTATAAAAAATTCGTTATTAAAAATAACCGTATTTTTATTATTAATTGGCCTTAATTGGTTCGGGTTTTCGGCGGTGATTGGAACTTTTGCCTATTTTAACGATACCGAGTCATCTTTAGAAAATACTTTTTCGGCCAGTACGCTTGATTTTTCGCTCTCGGGCGGCGGTAGTTTTTTGCCGACTTTAATCGCGGATAGCGAAGCCACCAGCACGGTTTTTCTGGCTAACGCGGGCACGGCTGATTTTAATTATAAAGCGACGACGGCGAGTTCCACTGGCGTTTTATGCCAGTATTTGGAGGTAAAAGACGATATTTCCGGCGGTTATCAGCCATTAAACTCTTTTATTTCGGCGACCACGACTTTTTCGCTGGACGCGGATATGATTTTTAGCGCCAGATTAGCGACCACCACCGACCCGGCCGTAGAAAATCAGTCCTGTAATTTTGACCTTGTTTTTTCCGGCTGGCAAACCAACCTGCCGGACAATACCGGCGGTTTTACCGATACCGAGATTATCGCTATGAGTATTACCTCGGGCGAGTGGCTGTCTCAAGAACCGCCTGTTCCCGGCCCGGGCGATGTGGTGATAAATGAAGTTATGTGGATGGGGAGCAAGAAAGACGACAACACCCCAAAACCAAATAAAGACGACAACACCCCAAAACCAAATGACGAATGGATTGAGTTACGAAATATGACGAGCCACGATATTGATATTTCCAATTGGGATATTGACGGGGCGGTTTCTGGCAGCGGCGGTCACTTGGAAATTCCAACCTCAAACATTATTTCGGCTGGCGGTTATTTCTTAATTGCTAATTATAATAGAGCCGATTCGCTGGTGAATGTGGATGTTGATTTAACAAGCGCCAGCATTAATTTTGATAATGATTATGACGATAACGGCGCCTTAATTTTGAAAGATACCGATGGCAATATTATTGACCAAACGCCCGCCGTTATTAGTAGTAATTGGCCGGCTGGTTCAAATGGCGTTATCAAAAAATCAATGGAAAGAAATATTGTGCCAAGCGACGGTATGGCAACCAGCAGTTGGCATACTTGTGAACCCTTGATTATGTCAGGTTCGGATCTTTCTCTAATGCTTAGTTATTGGGACAGCAATGCTCAAAATTATAATTGCGGCACGCCCAAAAATCCTAACTTATCCAAAAACGACCCGACGGCTCAAGATTACGACCCGAATTATGTCGCCGAA
>CAYIRS010000105.1:0-2576 GCA_964365895.1 uncultured Gammaproteobacteria bacterium | reverse complement strand
CCCGGAATTATACGGCATATCGCGGCCATCAAGAAAAGCGTGGATAAAAACCGGCTTGAATTTTTCCTTGGTGGCCAATTCCAAAAGAGCGTATAAATGATCCATGGAGCCATGAACGCCGCCCAAAGAGATCAAGCCCATCAGATGCAAAGACGATTTATTTTTTTTGGCGTGTTTAATGGCCGCCAAAAATTTTTCATTGGCAAAAAAAGAGCCGTCAGTAATTGATTTAGTGATGCGGGGCAAATTTTGATAGATTAATTTACCCGAACCCAGATTAAGATGGCCGACTTCCGAATTGCCAATCTCGCCCCAAGACAAGCCGACGGCTTCGCCAGAGGCCTGAAGGGTCATTGAAGGATAAGTCTTGATTAAATTATTGATATTAGGCGTCTTGGCTAAAGAAATCGCATTGCCTCTGGAGGGCGGGGCAATGCCCCAGCCGTCAAGGATGATTAAAACGACGGGCTTGGGACGAATATTTTTTTTGGTTAAAGGCATAATTTAATAATTTTGAATTTTGAATTTCCAATTTTGAAATAATTTTGAATTTTATAATGTTTCAAAATTTAATCATTAAAACATTATTTCAAAATTCAAAATTGTAAAATTCAAAATTTCATTCAGATTAAGCTTTCCTTACTCATAAACCCGCTCTTTTTTATGCCAAATAATTTTAAAATCGTGGGCGCAACGTTTCCCAGCAATCCATCGCCTTTTAATCTCTTATGCCTTAATCTTTTATGAATTAAAATAAACAGCACCGGATTGGTCGTATGTTCGGTAATAATTTCGCGGGTCTCTATATTAAGCATGTATTCTAAATTACCATGGTCGGCGGTAATAATCAATGTGGCCTCTTTTTTGGCGGCGGCTTGAACCACTTTTTTTACATATTTATCAACTGCTTCGGCCGCCTTAATACCGGCTTTCAAATCGCCCGTGTGGCCAATCATATCGGGACAGGCGAAATTAGCGCAGATGAAATCAAATTTATTCAGACAACTGATTATTTTTTGCGTGATTTTGGCGGTGGACATAGCTGGTGTTTCCGCGTATGATTTAACGTTGGGCGAGGGAATATTGACCCTCTTTTCATTAGCCACGGGATTGGCATAGCCGCCGTTAAAAAAGAAGGTGACATGAGCATACTTCTCGCTCTCGGCGATATAAATTTGTTTTTTATCTTTTAACAATGCGGGCAGGGTCTCTTTGACATCTTCGGAAGGGTAGGCGGTAAGGATACTGTCCAAATCGGGCCCGAAATCAGTCATGGCCACGAAAGTAATGCGAGATAAAACGGTCTTCCGTCTCGGCGCGCCCGCTTCGCCGAATCGAGGCGAGTTCGGATTCATTTCCTCAAAGTCATTTTGGACAAATGGCTTGGCCATCTGGCGCGCCCGGTCGGATCTTAGGTTGAAAAAAATTATTGAATCATCGTCTTTTATTCTCGACGTCATCTTGCCCTTCCGATACATAACAATCGGCTCAATAAATTCATCAGTGATACCCGCATTATAGGCGCGAGTAATCCCCTCTTGCGGGCTCTTTGCTTTATGGCCATCGCCTAAAAGCATGGCTTCATAAGCCATAATCGTCCTCTCCCAGGCCTTTTTCCGGTCCATGGCGTAAAAGCGGCCGATGATTGTGGAAATGATTTCATTGGGCTTTAGAAATCTCTCCAAGGCCTCAACTGATTTTAAAGCCGACCGGGGCGGCGAATCGCGGCCGTCGGTAAATAAATGCAAATAAATATTTTTTACTTTCTTATTTCTTAAAAGAGTCAAAAGCGCCAAAAGATGGTCTGGGTCGCTATGCGGACTTTGGCCATTAGACAATAATCCCATTAAATGAATATTTGATTTATGCTTTTTCACGTGATGGATGGCCGCTAAAAAAGCCGGGTTCTTAAAAAACTCGCCCGTGTTAATCTGCTTGGAAATTTTCACCACATCTTGCTCAACGATTCGGCCGGCGCCCAAATTCAAATGTCCGGCTTCTGAATTGCCAACCTGCTCGGGCGGCAAGCCCACGCATTTTCCGGACGCGCAAAGCTTGGTCCAGGGATATTTTTTGAACAGCGAATCCATGGTCGGGGTCTTGGCGAGATAAATGGCATTACTGGCGTCGTTTTTACCAATACCCCAGCCGTCTAAAATAAGCAAGATGACTTTTTGTGAGTTTTTATCTGATTTATTTTTCATCGATATTTCATAAAGTTAAAAGTTAAAAATGAAAAGTTAAAAATTGAATTTATAAACTTTAAACTTTACACTTTTAACTTTTAACTATTTTTTCACCTCATCCCAAATCTCCATCAAACGATTATACTTGGCCACTCTTTCCATTCGGCAAAGTGAGCCGGTCTTGATGAATTCCGCGCCCGAAGCCACGGCCAAATCAGCAATAAAATCATCGGCCGTCTCACCGCTTCTATGGGAAATCGCGATTTTATATTTATTGTTCTGGGCTAATTTAATGCAATCAACCGTTTCCGTGAGTGAACCGATTTGATTTAGCTTGATTTAAATCGCATTAGCCACCCCCTTGGCAATCCCCTCTTCCACTTTCTCCAC
>CAYIRS010000104.1:0-2587 GCA_964365895.1 uncultured Gammaproteobacteria bacterium | reverse complement strand
TTAATAAACGATTGGGTATGGGCAAGCCATGCACCACTTCATCATTAATAGAAATGCATAGGGTGGTAGGAAAGGGATCGGCTGACCAAGCGGTCTGGTAACCCTTAAAGCTGGGCTTACCACCGGCTTTAATTATCATTTCTTCCGCGAAATCATCCAATGCCTTTGTGCTGGCGCCCGGTTTTACTTTTTTTATCACCTCATTTAAAATCCGCGATAGAATTTTTCCACCCTCACGCATAATGGCAATTTCTTGTGGGGTTTTTAATTTTATCATTAGATAGAGTTATAAAGTTGAAAGTTATAAAGTTTATAAAGTTAAGGAAATTTTTGTTGTAATACTTTAATTAAACCGGATAACAATTTAGAAATTTCAACAGAGAGCGCATAATAATTATCGAATTCCTCTTTTGTTATATAATTTAATTCAAAAGCTAAATATAACATAGACCTAACTTCGCCACTTGACCCCTTTGCAATAAATAAAAAGAATATAAATTCTTTGTTTGTCCTTTTTTCAAATCCTTCGGCAATATTATTCATTATTGAAACCGAAGCTCTTTGCAACTGATCTCTAAAGCAAAAATCACGGCAGTTCTTAAATTTATTATAAATATTCAAAGTTAAGTCCTTCGATTTTTGCCAGGAGTAAATATCTTCAAACTTTTCTATTTGCATTTAACTTTAAACTTTAAACTTTTTATTCTAATGCCTTATTCCTTAAATCATAGACCAAATATCTAACCGCTTCCTGAAAAACCCGCTCAATATGCTGTTCGCCGTTTATCTTTATTAAAACGCCCTCCTTTTCATAAAAATCAATTATCGGCTGGGTATTTTTATGATATGTTACCAATCTGACTCTAACCACTTCTTCCTTGTCATCATCTCTTTGAAAAAGCGGTTCGCCGCAAGTATCGCAAACACCATCTGTTTTAGTCGGTGAATATTTTAAATGCCAGGTATGGCCATTTTTACAAACCCGCCGGCCGGAAATTCTTTCGATCACAATCTCATCGCTGACATTAATTAAAAAAACATAATCCAAATCAGCGGCGCTATCTATTGCTTTTGACTGTTCCAGGGTTCTCGGATAACCGTCTAAAACATAGCCGTATTGACAATCGTCCTGCTTAATTCTTTCTAAAACCAAATTATTAACCAATTCATCCGGCGCCAATAAACCGCTGTCTATATAGCCAGCCACCTCTTTTGATAAAGGATGGTTTGTGTCTGATTTTATCGTGTGCAAAATCTGCCCCGTAGAAATATGGGGAATCTCAAAGGTGGTGGAAATTAAACGCGCCTGCGTGCCCTTGCCCGAAACCGGCGGACCCAAAACAATAATCTCAAATAGTTTTTCGTTTTTAGGCATAAAATTTTTTAGTTATAAAGTTATAAAGTTGAAAGTTAAAAAGTAAAAAATCAATGACTTTATAAACTTTATAACTTTTTACTTTCAACTTATTCCCCCTTATTTTACCCCATTTTCTGAAATAAAAAAAGCCCCCTTTCTGGCGAGCCAACCTACAAGCTACAAACTACAACCTACAAGCTAAATCTCCTCATAATCCCGCATGGAGAGCTGGGCATTTATCTGATTGACGGTTTCAATGACCACGGAAACCACAATCAACAAGCTGGTGCCGCCAATAACCAAGCTTTGCGTGCCGGTTAATTGGGCGGTGATTAGGGGCAAAATCGCAATGATGCCCAAAAACAAGGCGCCAGTAAAGATAATTCTGGTCACAATCTTCTGCAAATATTCAGCCGTACCTTTGCCCGGCCTGATGCCCGGCACAAAGCCGCCCTGTTTTTGCAGATTTTCCGCAATTTGGTCAGGATGGAAAATGACGGCGGTATAAAAATAAGTAAAAGCCACGACCATCAAAAAGTATAAAATACCGTAGACCAATTGGTCTTGGAATATATTAATCGTCCATCTGGCCGCCGAAGCGAGCCAAGCGGTCTTTACCTGCAAAAATAATTGGGCGATCATGGGCGGAAAAAGAATAATGGAAATCGCAAAAATAATCGGAATAACGCCCGCCTGATTTACCCTTAAAGGCAAATAAGTATCAACGCCCCCATACATTTTATTGCCTCGGACTTGGCGGGCGTATGAGACGGGTATATTTCTCTGGCCTTCGGTGATAATGACCACGCCAACGATGGTAATTAAAGCAATAAGGCCGAAAATAATCATATTAATTAATTCGGCTTGGTCAAAGGTAAACAATGAATTGCCAATACTTTTAGGCAAGCCCGAAACAATGCCGGCAAAAATTAATAATGATATGCCATTGCCAATATGTTTTTCAGAAATTAATTCGCCAATCCACATTAAAAAGACCGTGCCGGCCGTAATAGTGGTCACGGCCACAAATAACTGCCAATTGGTCAGGCCAAGCAAAACCTGTCCGGCTGATTGCCTTAATATGGTAATCATGCCGAATGCCTGCAGGACCGCCAAAGGCACGGTCAGCCACCTGGTCCATTGATTTATTTTTTGGCGGCCATATTCCCCTTCTTTGGACAAGGCCTCTAATTTAGGAATCACCATGGTTAATAGCTGAAAAATAATTGA
>CAYIRS010000103.1:0-2624 GCA_964365895.1 uncultured Gammaproteobacteria bacterium | reverse complement strand
GTGTTGGAGTAGCCCGCTTGATAACCGATAAAAGAATTAAAGTTGCCCGTAGTTATATTGCCTGCCTGATAACCTAAAGATGTTCCATAAATTGAATTGTTAAAGTTAATCAAACCGGCGACTTGTATAGTGTTGTTTGGACTCGCCGTCCCGATGCCGACATTGGCGCCATTGTTAAAAAGATTACTATTTGCCACCCAACTTGTTCCGTCGTGGCGCAATGTTTGACCGCTTGTGCCGCTAGGAAGACCGCCACCGCCAGCAGTTTGCCAACTTGCTAAACCACTAGCATCTGAAGTTAAAACCTTGCCCCCCCCAGGCAAACCGCCTGTAATTTTAATTTGGCCAGCGATTTCTAGTTTTGCTCCGGGAGTAGCTGTTCCGATGCCGACGTTGCCTTTGAGTAATGTCATGGTTATAGAATCATTTCCAATAACAACTTGATTATTCGCCGTCGTGTATGCCCCAGATCCAAGAGCCATGCTGTTTACCGCATCTGTTTTCTGTAAACCGAACTGGCTACCAGTATTATAACCTAAAAAAGTATTGGAATTTCCAGTTGCAATTTGACTGCCAGCATTCACTCCCAGAGCGGAGTTATAGCTTCCTGTGGTGTAGTAAAGAGCCCCCGTTCCCAGAGCGGAGTTATAGTTTCCTGTGCTATTCGCGACAAGGGCATTCATTCCTATAGCGGAGTTATAGTATCCTGTGGTGTTGTTAAATAATGCGTAGTAGCCTAGTGCGGAGTTACCGTATCCTGTGGTATTAAATATGAAGGAGTAATAACCTATGGCGGTATTAGCATCCGCCCCAGCAGTGCCGCCAACTGGATTTGAACGTCCCGCCATATAGCCAACAAAAGTGTTATCTTGAGCTCCTGCGACTATATTATTTCCAGCTTGATAACCTAGACTAGTATTGAAGTCTGTATTGTTAAAATTAATTAAGCCAGAAACCTGCAAGAGATTATTTGGCGCCGCCGTCCCGATGCCGACATTGCCGAGGTTATAATAAATACTAGAACCGGAAGTTATCCATTGGCTTTGGCCGACTTGAGTCCAGGTAGTTTTGCAATCGGTGGTGGTTCCCAAGCAAATCTGATTGGCATATATGCCCTTGCCACCCGTAAAATATCCGGCCCAGCCAGTTGCGCTCTGGCCATAAATGGCATTGCCGGTGTTTGAATAAGCCGAGACACCCGTATTGCCCGTTGCCAAATAGACAGAACCAGTCCCTCCAGTATTACTGAAATAGCCGCCCAAACTGCTGCCGCTTGAATAAATGCCATTAACTCCGCCGCTTATTGCCAATTTATAATTACCGGGGTCTGCGCTTCCGCCTATATTTAATTTATTTAAAATAGTGCTCCAACCGGAGGGCTCAACGGCATGCAGCCACTTGGCTCTTATTTCGCCACCCAACACATAAAGATTTCTGCCAATAGTTACATCAGTACCGAGATCGCCTATTTTTACCTGTCCTTTTGTGCCGCCAGCATAAGCGCTGGCATCGGCCCCGGCATTTAAAACCGATAATAAATTTGGAACGGCCGTCGAGAAATCGGTACACGACCAAATAACGCCATCAGATTTTAAAATCTGGTTAACAGAGCATCCTTTAATGGTGAGGCTATTCCAGGCGCCATTCACATCTCCGCTAAAAGCCGTGCCCTCGTTCAAGGGCGCGGGCACATTGCCGGCGGGCGGCGCCGAAGCCGGCTCCTGCCAGACCGCGTCGGCAAAATTAAAACCGGCCAACCAAAGGGTAAAAATAATTACCACGGTAAAACCGGCCGATAACCAGCTGCTTTTTTTAAATTTCATAAATTTTTCACCTTCCATTTTTTGATATTTAAATAATATCAAAATTTTTTAGTTGATAGACAAATTAAAATTGACTTATCAACACCTTTATTATACAATAAAATTGCAAAATTTGAAAGTAAGTTATAAAAATTATAACATAATTCAATATAAAAAGGCAATCACACATGTTAGACCCTTTTGAAAAATTTTCCAATAACTACAAGCAAGCGCTGAAAACCGCGGCTGATTTTGCCTTGGCCTTAAACCATAAAATGATTGAGCCGGATCATATCTTATATGGCTTAGTAAATCAAAAGGGCAGTGTCGGCGCCGAATTGCTCGCCTCCTTGAAAATCCGGCCGGAAGATATAAAAAATAACCTGGCCCGATTAAATCAAATAAAAGAACAGGCAGCCGGGAAATCCAGCCCGAAATTTTCCGAGGCCGCCAAAGCCGTTATTCAAAAATCAATTCAGATCGCTTATCGCCATGAACATAATTTTGTGGGCACGGAACATCTGCTCTCCGCCCTGCTGCAAATTAATAATCCGGAAATTGAAAAGACCCTTCAAATTTTAAGGATTTCAGAAAAAAATCTCATTCAGCAAGTCATGGCCACACTTAAAAGCGCTTCCAAATTACCCGACATCGCCGAAAGCTTCCGCGTCATCAATCAAAGGCATAATGAGGAGAATGAGGATAACAGCGAAAGCGAATTTTACGCCAATCCCAGCATGAGCCGTCAATATAGCGCTTTGGAACTTTTTGGCAATAATTTAACCAGCCAGAAATTCCAAAAAAAAATCGACCCGGTCATCG
>CAYIRS010000102.1:0-2631 GCA_964365895.1 uncultured Gammaproteobacteria bacterium | reverse complement strand
ACTTTCTTGCTCACAATCTTTTCCACCATCGGCGCCTTGACGGTCATCACCGGGAAATGCCAAAGCGAGGCCAATTCCTCATTATTTAAAAGCATATTAGCCACGCTGTCGCCATAATAATTGCTTCGTTTTACATAATGCCTTAAAATTCTATTCTGTCTATAAGCCACTCTTTTTTTTACCCGAAAATAATCCACGCTCGTTTTTGTTCTGGGGCCGGGCTTAAAGCTATTGGCATTGCTCACGCTAAACTGTTTAATGGAACCGATAATGGCGGCCACGCCCCGGCCTTTATTAAAAACCCCTTGTTCGGCCAGATAAACCAAACGGAATTTAACTCTAAAGGGGTGCTTGGCAATTTTTTTCTGAATATTTTCCAAAATCAATCTATCGCCCGGTGATATATTGAAAATCCGCATTATATCTTCTTTTTTCTTTTCTGCTTCGCCGCCCGCGGTCATTATACTGGTCAAAAAATTAACGCCTTGGGCCACCGCCTCAACGGGCGCGTTGAGAATTTTATCCCCGAGGGTTGAGGGAGCGGTATAAACCTGTCCGCTTAATTCCTTAACAATTTTTTTTGCTTTTTCCCCCCACTCCGGCGGCATAGGCGTAACCACCAACTGCAGCCAGGCCTGTTCACCGGACCCAAGCCGGCTTAAAATTTCCAATAATCCGGCCATCGGGTCAAGAAATGATTGGGTTAAGGTATGTTCAAATTCGGGATAAGTCCTGATTGGATAAGGATAATCTTTAACTAAAACAAATTCCGTGCCCCATAAATTATATTTTTCATTGGGAAAGCGAAGGTGGGCATAATCCTGCGCGTAGTCCTCCACCTCGGTAATTTCCGCGTCCGGATATTGGGCATAAATGGCGGCCTCGGCCAAGTCGCGAAGGTGGCTTGGCGTCCTGATTAAAAACTGAATATAACCCTCTAAACTGACAACCTCAAAAGAAAAACTTTCTTGATTTTTTCCGGTCCAATATCTTTCTATTAAATTGCCGCTTGATTGAGCGCCGGCCAAAGCCGCGAATATATTTTCTACGGCTTTTGGCGTCTGTTCGTTATTTTTGGGAATATCAACGGCTAATATGACATGCTGCCATTTGCCGGCATATTGGCCCTGACGAGCGTCCAGCCAGACCCGATACATAACGGCGGTAAGTAAAATTAAAAAAATAACCCAGCCGCCGCCCAGAAATAATTGTATGGCGATGGTCACCGGATCCTGCGAGCCAAAAACCGAAAACCGCTCCCACCAAGAAGCCAGGTCTAGGTTGAATTCAATAGTCATAATTTTTAATTTGTCACCTTTATGAGATAATTACAAAACTATATTTTTATTCTGTCGCTGATTCGGCTAAAGCGTCTTTTTCCACCAATTCATATCGGCCACCCTTTTCTTTTTTGATATTTTTATTATTCATCAAAGCCAGATAAATGGTGGACTTCTTCACGTTTCTTTTTTCCAAGACCTTATCAATAATCTCTTCCTTGGTCAGGGAGCCGTATTCCTTCAATAAATCAGCCACCACCTCGCTCACCGTGCCCGGTCTGTAGCCCCACTCGCTTAAAGCATAAATTCCCCGGCCCACTAAAATATACTTATCGTCAAGAATCAATTCATTATGAACCGTGGCCGGATAGGCGATTTTTTCGTCAAATTTCGTTTCATTAATGGCTTTGGCAATCTCGGTAAAATGCATGGGCTTGCCGAATTTTTTTAAGACCAAATATATTTTATCATTGATTTTTCTGGGCTGGACCGTGCCCCAAGAAACCAAACCCCATTTATCAAAAAGGTCGCGCTTAACCTTGCGGCTGACGCGCAGATAGCTCTCTAAAATCCGGTCCACATCTTCATCGGTCACTTCCAAAAAATTGATGATGGAAAAAATTTTTTCCTTATTTTGATTATAGAATTCAGAATTTTTAAGCTTGTCTAAAAGTTCCTTCAGATTAAGCGACTCCCCCGCCCTCTCAATGATTTTCACCATCTCATTTATGACCTCTTTCAAAAGTTCGGTATTGGCCAAATCCGATTTCCATAAATGATTAAAATCCTTGTCTTGCTTGACCTTATTAATATTGTCAGAAAAAATATGTTCGGCCAAAAAGAGCAGGGCGGATTCGCCGCCTTGGTGGGTATCTAAATAATTAAGCAGATTTTCCAAAAAAAATTCTTCCTCCATTATGCCGCCATATTGCTCTAATAATTGGCTCACCACACTTTCCGCTTCTTTGATTTCCGCGCGCAATTCCTCTAATTCCTTTAATTTGCGGATGCTTAAACCTTCAATCTGTCTCACTCTTTCCCGAGTAATGCCGTAGATTTTGCCTATTTCTTCAAGCGTATGTTTTTGGTCAAAATCCAAAGCAAAGCGACGTTTGATAATATCCCTTTCCTTGTCGCTTAAATGAGAAAATAAAATATTCAACGTTTCCACTGGATTAAATCTGGCCACGCTGTCCTGGAATTGATTTTTTCTAACTTGGTCTAATATTGACATAAATCGTAATAAAATATGGGCTTTCAAGATAAATAATATTATCTAAATTTAAACAGAAAAACCACTAAATTTAATTTATAATATAATTATATCAAGAATAATTAGTTTTGTCAAACG
>CAYIRS010000101.1:0-2642 GCA_964365895.1 uncultured Gammaproteobacteria bacterium | reverse complement strand
CTCCGAATAAACGCCGGGATTTCCAAATCCTCGTCATCTCCGGCAGATGTTTCCTCCGGCGCCACCATCACATCTTCGGGTTTAATCTTGTTCGGATTATCCGGCTTTGGATCAAGAGTGTCTTGTTCCAATTTTTTGGCGTCAAATTCAGACGCGTCAGAAGACTGCTTGATGATCGGAGCGGAAAAATAGTTTGGAATGGACTTCGGCCGATCCGTGCCCACGCGCACTAAATTGCTCCTCGCTCCGGCCGGCTCAAAACCGGTCGCCACCACCGTGATTCGGATCATGTCTTTCATGTTTTCATTGACCACCGCGCCGAAAATTATCCGAGCATCGCTGTCAACAGATTCAGTGATGGTCTTGGCCGCTTCGCTCACTTCATACATGGTTAAATCCGGTCCGCCGGCAATGGTGAATAAAATTCCTTTCGCGCCTTCAATGGAAAGCTCGAGCAAAGGACTGGCAATGGCCGCCTTGGCCGCTTCAATGGCGCGATTGTCGCCGCTGGCTTCGCCCATGCCCATGAGAGCCGAGCCGCTATTTTCCATGATTGTTTTTACATCAGCAAAATCAACGTTAATAATACCGGGTAATGTTATTAATTCTGAAATGCCTTGCACACCTTGACGCAAGACTTCATCAACTACGCCAAATGCTTCAAGCAATGGTGTTTTTTTATCAATAATCTGCCAGATGCGGTCATTGGGAATGGTAATTAAGGTATCAACGCGTCCGGCCAATTCTTTGAGTGCTTCTTCCGCGATTTTTTTTCTGGGAGCTCCTTCAAAAGAAAACGGCTTGGTGGCCACCGCAATAGTCAAAGCGCCAAGCTCTTTGGCAATTTCAGCAACCTTCGGAGCAGCGCCCGAACCGGTGCCGCCGCCGCCGCCAAAAGTAATAAAAACCATATCAGCGCCTTTCAATATTTCACGGAGTTCATTCTGCGATTCTTCGGCCGCCTTGCGTCCGATCGCCGGATTCATGCCCGCGCCAAGACCCTTGGTGGTGCCTTTGCCAATATGAATTTTTGTTTCAGCCAAATTAGAATGCAGTGATTGCAAATCATCATCAATCGCGACAAACTCAACCCCCCTGATATTGGCGCTCTTCATTCGATTGACGGCCGAACCGCCCGCTCCGCCCACTCCAACAACTTTGATTCTTGCTACGGTTTGAATTTCCGGTTTGACTTCTGGCATATATTTGCGTGTTTTCTGTCCCCCCTTAATAATTTTCCCGAAGCTCCTGCGTTCTTTAACTTTTTTTCTCCCTATCCCCAATATCCCAATAATCCTCCTTATCCTACTAATCTTACTAATCTTACTAATCCTCCTCTTCAGGTTCCCTCACCTTATCACAACAAAATTAAGAAATCAAATTTTTGAACCAACCCTTCATTTTGTCAGCCGCGTCCTTTATTGAACGGAGTTTGTGAGAGAGCCCAAATCTGGGTCCGCCTTTCTCCGCCATGGCATTGTAACCCCACATAACCAGTCCCAAACCGGTAGCAAAAGACATATCATTTACCTTATCCACCGCGGTATTGAAACGTTTGCTGGTGCCAAGAACCACCGGCAACATGGTTTTCTTTTTTCCAAGTTCCACCAGTCCGCTAAGTTTGGATCCGCCGCCGACCAAAATAAGACCGGCAGGCAAAAGTCCGCTACGATTTATTTTCTGCAATTCTTGATCGATTTTTTCAAAAATTTCTTCCATTCTAGCCTCAATAATTTCAGCAATATATTTCTTTGAAAAATTCTGACTCTCACCGCCAAAATCTCTAAGATTTATTTCCTCTGTTTTTTCAAAATTTTGAGGCAAAGATGAGCCGATCTCAAGCTTGATCCTTTCCGCCACGTCAAGCGAAGTCTGAAGTCCGAGCGCCAAATCTCTGGTCACGTGATCAGCTCCAATCGCCAATATAGACACGTGAATTACGTCGCCTTCCTCGAAAACAATCACCTTGGTCGTGGCCGCGCCAATATCCACCAGCGCCACTCCCAATTCTTTTTGGCGTGTGGTCAAAACAGCTTCTGAAGCAGCCAAAATAGACAACACCAAATCATTGATATCAAGACCGGTGCGATAAATACACTTGGTTAAATTTTTCACTTGCGAGCTAAGGCCGCGGATTACTTGCGTCGTTACTTCCAGCCGAATACCGCTCATGCCAATCGGATCCTTAACGCCGGTTTGATTATCAATAGAAAATGTTTTTGGAATTACATGAAGAACTTCAAAATTAACCGGCGCGGCCACAGCTCGAGCTGCTTCGATCACTCGTTCAACATCATTTTCTTGAATTTCTCCATTTGCCCGTGAAATCGCGATCACGCCATTGCTTTCCTGTGAAGAAATATGCGTGCCGGACAGCCCGATCCAAATATTTTCAATCGGCAGTCCAATCATTCTTTCAGCTTTCTCAAGGCAGGCGGAAATACTGGAAACCACATCTTCAATGCTAACCACAGCGCCTTTGTTCAAACCCAAAGAAGGCACCTCCACGACGCCGATAATATTTAATTGTTCATTGTCACCGATCTTGACCACTTGGCCAACCACGATTCTGACGTTGGCCGAGCCGATGTCAAGTCCGGCGATGATATTTTCCGACATATTTTCGGCTACAAATTACAAAT
>CAYIRS010000100.1:0-2662 GCA_964365895.1 uncultured Gammaproteobacteria bacterium | reverse complement strand
CCTTGTCGCAAACATAATCAATATTGGATAAATTAATTATTGTTTTCGCGTCGAGGCGCCCAGCTAAAATCGTGGCTACATAATCGGTTGACCAGCCGGGCCGCCAGCCGCCGGCAACCATTATGCCCTCCCCGCGGGCAAAGTGCTGTCTTAAATTTTCTTTGGTGTTTGGATTTTTATTTATTCTCGGATGGGCGTACTCCCGAAAAATTGTTTTTACAAGGTGGGCGTTCATGCGAGTGGCATGAATCCCGAGCCAGTCGCGGTCATCATTCGTTAACTTCACAATCTTGCTTGCCGCCTTTTGATATTCTCTGGCAACACTGCCGCCGCCGATAATAACAACAAATTTTTTTCCCTTTTTTATTTCACCAACAATCAGTTTCCGGAAACTCTTTAAAAATTTCCAATCTATGCCTTCTTTTGGAACGATAATTGAACCACCAAGGGAGATTATATAGATGTTTTTATTTTGCATAACTTAAGTCCCCTTGATAAAGGGGATTTAGGGGATTTTTAAAAAAATAATCCCCCTCCGCCCCCTTTATCAAGGGGGTATTTCTTATATTACTTATTTCCTGATTTAAACCTCTTAACTCTAATCAGCCCCGACAATGGCACAACTTCTATCCCTTTCTTCTCCAGTTCGTCCAAAAACAAATTCATGCCCAAAGAGTCGGAGGCCATATGGCCGGCGATAACGACGTTAATGTGGTGCTTTTCCGCTTCTTTTCTGTGCTCCTCGCCCATATGCATGCCAATGATGGTGCCAATGCCGGCTTGGGACATTTTTTCATACATTTCTTTGGCGCCGGAAGTGCCGCCGGTAAATTCAGTAATAACAACTTTGCCGCAACTATTATCCGGATTGCCGACGAATAGAGTCGGACCAGCATTGTACTCCACCGCTTTTTTAAATTCCGGGATAGCTTTGAGTATTGCTAAACAATCGCCGACGGTTTCCGGCTTTTTCTTTGTTAACTCTCTAGCCAAATAATTCGCGCCCAAATTGTCGGCAATCGTATGCGTGCAGATAAAGTCCAACTTTAAAATGCGAGCGAAGTCAACGGCGCGGTTATGATTTATCGGGGAAATGCCGCGATGGACTTCCGATATGCGCGGACGAATTACCGATTCAGCGATGTTAATCGGAACGCCATAATCGGCGAGCACCGCGGCCTGTAAATCCATTACGCTATGAAGGTCCGCCAAGGCCTTGCCTTCCGGATGATGGGCGATAACCAAATCCGCGCCTAACTTTTCCGCTAAAAGCAGTTCCGGCCCTTCCATATCAATACCAGCCACAACCTTTTTAATTTGCTTTTTTTTACTTGCGCTGAGCTTAGCCGAAGCATCAACCAAAACTCTCGTATCGCTGTACGGATTGGTTAATTTTTCTTTGTCAAATTCCTCCTTCCCCTCCTTATCCAGTTTTTCATATTTCTTTTTGGCTTTTTCCAAATATTTTTTAACTTTTTTTTCGCCCCTTAAATCGGCTTTAATGCCGAGCTTGACGGCGAGTTCGTAAATTTGTTGGGTAGTCATATGGTTTAAAATTTTTAATTATTAATTTTAAATTTTTAAACAATTTTAATTCTTGACACAAATTGTGGCCTCGTCGCAGTCTCTCGCCACGATGGACAACAATATGTCATTGCGAGGAGCCCGCCACGGGCGACAAAGCAATCTCGGCAAAAGCGCTAACTGAGATTGCTTCGCTACACCGAGGCGGCTCCGCTCGCAATGACGTTGGTCTTATATCTTAAAAATCTCCCTCTGAACTTTCGTCGTTATCACAACTCTATTCCTCTCATCCACATAAAAATCAATCTCGCTTCTTGCGCCGAATTTATTTTTTAGATAAATCCCAGGTTCAATCGTGTAGCCGACCATTTTTGAGAACAACTTTTTATTTTTACGGTTCAAACGGACGCCAGTGCCATGCGGAGCGGTAAATCCTAGAGAATGACCAAGACCGTGGAGAAAATTATCGCCATAGCCCTCTTTTTTAATATAATCCCTCGCTACTTTATCAACCTCAAAACCTGTCGGCATCTTACCCTTTTTTAAACTTTTTTTCAAGTAGCTAACCGCCTTGTCGCGTGCCTGCTTTACGACATTAAAAACTTTTATAACTTCGGCCGGAATTTTTTTGCCATAATAGCCCATTACCGTAATATCGGCAAACGGCGCGCCTTTTTTATTTAAGCGCCCCCAAAGGTCAATCATAATAAGCGACTCGGCTTTTATTTTTCTTGAATACTGCGAGGGGTAATAATGGACGAAGGAAGTATTTTGTCTGAAAGCCACGATCGGCGGCCGGTCTGTTTTGATTTTGTATTTCTTAAACTGCTTCAAAATAAATTGCGCCACATCATACTCATAAGCATCTCCGCCGTGCTTTATATAATCAAATGCTTCTTTCGCCGTCTTTTCTAAAACTTTAGCGACCTTAATATGCTCTTTTATTTGTTCTTCCGTCCATTTCATAGAATTATCTGCCCCAAATATAGCCGATAGCCAAAATGCCTAAAAAATTAAGAAAGAAAAAAAGCGGGATGAAAACCGGGGTCCTGACTTTCGAAAAACCCATAATCATTAACCCCAATTCGTCGGGAAGGGGTAAGACAATAATCAGGGCGCCGATAAATGGCCCGAGCAT
>CAYIRS010000099.1:0-2672 GCA_964365895.1 uncultured Gammaproteobacteria bacterium | reverse complement strand
ATTTGTCTAGACATGTCTAGACAAATCTATGATTTTTGACAGATTTTTATATCTTATACCACAAAAAAAGAAATTTGTCATCTTTTAGTGTTTTTTGTGTTCAAATTTATGCCAATTTCTGTGGATAACCTGTGTTTTAAGTGGACAAATGTCTAGACATGTCTAGACAAATTTTATTGGCCATGGATCTGAAAAAAGGCCAAAAGATTGCTTCGTCGGCGAGTACGCCTCCTCGCAATGACGGGTGCGATTTGACATTGGAAATTGGTAATTGGAAATTAAACACTACTTGCCCCGTAGTGAAGCATTAGTTTCTGCTACCGGGGTCATTTTTAACTACTAAAGTAAGGGCACATTAGAGGCCTGATTTAAAGCCATTTTTCATTGACATTTAAATAACTTGATTAAAAATTAAAAAATCTTTAAAATGTAAGCATCTCTAGGTACAAACGTTCTTTAAAATTTAGAAGGGAAAAAAAATGAAAAAAGCAATCAATCTGATGGTATTTCTAGCCATAACCTATCCTTTAGGGGTTGTTTTAGGGGTTATTTTTCATATTCTTAGGATTTTAAAAATAATTCCGGTATGGCATTGGGAACGTTTCCCGCATTGGCAAAGAAAGATAATTTTGGTCTCCAATCATCCGTCTTTATTAGAGCCGCTTTTATTGCCACTTTTATTCTTTAGAGAATATTTTTTTCACCCGTTTAAATTCGCTCCCTGGAGCGCGCCGGACAAAAAAAATTTCTACGACCCTTGGTATTGGTTTTGGACAAGACCTCGGATGGTCCCCATTGATAGAAATGATGAACGAGAAGAATTAAAATCTCTTTTTTGGATGAAAAGAATTCTTAATTCCGGTGGAATAATTATTCTTTTTCCGGAGGGCGGAAGAACCTATAAAGGAGACGATTTTTTGTATAGCCGGAAAGGCAAAAGAATTAGAATATTAATGGGCGGACTTGGCTGGCTGGTTTTAAAAACAAAAGCCACGGTTCTTCCTGTTTGGGTTGAGGGAACTGATAAGGTTCTTCCTCCCAATCCTAATCCTGATAAATTGTTTTCTTGGCCAAATTTACGGGAAAAAATGACAATAAAAATTGGCAAACCTTTAGAATTTGAAGGTTCTTCAGCCGTAGGCAGGGAAGTGGTTACCCAGATGATTGCCAACGCCCTTTTAAAATTAGCTGATGAAGAAGAGTAGGTAAAAATAATAAAAACCCCCCCCTACTCTTCATTTTCGGGCCCATAGTAAATCGGTATTACGCGTCCATGGCATGGACGAGGGCGGGGTTCGATTCCCCGTGGGTCCAAATATTAGCTTTTTAAATATTAACTTTAATTTACTAAACTAAAAAAATATGGAAGAGGGTAAAAAAGAAGAAGGTAAAAATTTAGGATTATTTGATGATAATCCGGCCGATTCCAAATCTCCCGATCAGCAAAATTCAACTGTTTCCGGGCAAAATTTAGAGGAAAAAGCAGATAATCCCATTGATTCCGGGTCAGCCCCGGAAAACACTAACGGGACAGAAAGCAACTCAAATAGTCAGGATTTGGGCGCCGCGAGCCAGAGCCAAAAAACGCCACCAAACCAATCAGAGTCAGCCAATAGCAGTGACAAAGAGGGCAGCAGAGCTAATGTTTCACTACCCCCAAAAAGCAGCGTTCAGGAGGAAAGTAGTCAGCCGATCTCGGCTCATAAGGAAGCAACTAATTCCGGCGCCGCTCCCTATGGAACGGCTGATTCAGCAATGGATATGGGTACGAATTTTTTTGAGGGCGAATCAAAAACCGAGGAAAATACGCCAATTTATCCGGTTGGGGACACGGCTGTTCCGCCCAAGCTTAGCCGATCGGCTCTGGTTATAAGAGCCATTGTTATAATTTCCATTGTTGGGTTTGCGGTTTGGTATTTAGGCCTGGCCGGCAGAGTTAATAAAAATAATACTAATTCAATGGCCGATGTTAATATTGTGGTTGACACCAATAAACAAGAAGGAACCGTGACTATTATTGGCGAGGATGAGCTGGGAAATATCAATCAGAACGCGCAAAATGGCCAAAATTTGGTTAATAATAACATCAGCACGGTGAAAATAAAGGCCTTTTATCGGAAAACGGGCGATACGGATTGCAGCCGGGTTTACGCTTTGGAGCGCGAAACCGAAAAAAAATATGATTCTGACCTGATTAATACGATCAGGGGCCTTTTAGCGCCTTTATCAGAAACGGAAAAAGCGAGCGGGTTTATATCTAATATTCCGGCAGGGACGGGTCTGGGCTTTATAAAAGTGAATAATAATGTCGCGGTTATCAGTTTTAGCGATAAATTAAACACGGTTTCTGGCGCTTGCGCCATATCGGCCGTAAAGTCGCAGATTAATCAGACGGCTAAGCAATTTTCCTATGTCAAGGAAGTGGTTATTTGTATAAATGCCAATTGCTTGCAGGATCAGATTTTACAGCCATAGCGGATAGTAAATTTTAGCAGTTAAAATTGTAGAGACGCATGGCAAGTTTTCCTCCCTTTACCAAGGGGAGGAGCAAATTTGCCAGCAGGCAAATTTCGGAGGGGTTGGCCGTTGTTCACATAAAAAATTTATTCTATTTTCTGTGTATATTCTGTTGATAAGTGGTTAATTTGTCTAGACATGTCTAGACAAATCTT
>CAYIRS010000098.1:0-2734 GCA_964365895.1 uncultured Gammaproteobacteria bacterium | reverse complement strand
GGTTGATTTTAACAATTGGCCGAGCATATCTTTAATGATTTTTTCCATGGCCGAAGGATCCCGGCCTTGATACCAATTTTGCGCCGTCAAAATTTGCGCCGCCGAAGCGTGTAAGGCCTCGACTTCAAGTTGGCCATTAATCAATGATTTTAAAGCCGTCGGCCTCTGGGTTTTGCTTAAGAATTTTTCCACCTCGGCTTTGCCAGTGGCGAATAAAATAAAATCCCAGGCCTCGTTTTGATGGCTTGATTTTTTAGAGACGGTTTCCACCCAGTAATTGGCATAATTGACCGGCGCGTCCGGATTGACTTGCGGTATGGGCGCGAGGCCTAAATTTAATTTTGGCGCCCTGGATTTAATAATCGGCAAATAGTAATTATAACTGAAAACAAAAGCCACCTGTCCCGTTAAAAAGGCCTCTAACGAATTGGGCATTTCATTATTCCAGTTATAAACGTTTTTAACCGGCGAGGCAAAATCAAGGTAAAATTTAATCGCCTCCACGCCCGGGTTATAGCCGTCTTTATTGTTGCTTAAAAAAGTGGCATAGCCGTTGGCATCGGCCATTTCCGCGCCATTTTGCATTATAAGAACGGACAATATATCAACCACACTGTCAATATTATTGGCCGCGCCCAGGGCCGCGCCCGATTGGATTATTTTGCCCTTATCATCAAATCGGGTTATTTTCTGGACCGCTTCCTGAAAATTTTTCCAGGTGTTGGGCGGTTCGGTCACGCCCGCTTTATTAAGAATATCCTTGTTATAATACATGATCAAAGTTTCCAAACTCATGGGCAGGCCATAGACCTGGCCGTTGATGACGACATTTTTATAAACCACATCAGCGAAATTTTCCTTTAATTGCCTTAAGGTCGGGCTGGGCTTGGTCATCAATTCCGAAACCACCTCTTTTTTAATCGTCCCCTTTTCTTTTTGATAAGCCAAGGTTATTTGGGGCGGCATGGGCACGATTTTTGCCTGGTATTTTTTCAGCTCGCTTTCATTGATGGAAAAAATATCCGGTCCGCGGTCTTCGGCGAAGGCATTTATCAGTTCTTGTTCGTACTCTTCGGCGCGGAATTTTCGATAGTTGATTCTGATGTTGGGATGGATTTTTTGGTAATCATTAATAATCCCGTCAAAAGCATCATTGTCGTCCCAAACCCGCCAATAATTTAGAGTAATGGGCTTTAAATATTCTTGGACTTGCTTATTGGGATTTTTGCAGCCAAAGCCGGCGGTTAATAAAAAAGCAAAAATTAAGAAAAGATTTGTTATTTTAAATAATTTTTTGGCGGGGTTTTGTCTCATATAACAAGGGCAGGTTATTTTTAATATATTAATTATACAACATTTATCATAAAAAATAAACCCAATTATTCTTTCAGAAAGAAATGAGGGTGTCCGGTATTAGGCGGGACACCCTCTTGGTTGCGGACACACAATCAGCTCGCTTCGGTCATGGCTCGCTCGTGAATGACTAACTTCTCTTCGAAGTCGGTGATCGGCCACTCCGACTTGATTTCAATTCTTGGAGGGAGATTCCACTCCTCCGCCAGCAACTCGACTAATTGGCTAGTCGGTTCGTCAAGCTTACAGTTCTCATCGTCAAGCTTGAACCAGTGGCCGAACTTGTGGGCGTAATAGCCGTCGTCGCGTTTCTCCACGCGGAATGCGTAGAAGCTCGTTTGATCCTTCATTTGCGAATTGTACGGGCCTCTCTGCCCGTGCTTGTCGCTGGCGCGTTCGCGGCAGGCGGGACAAACTCGGTGGAGCTTCAAGAAGCCACGGAATCCGTAGCAAAAGTTTTCGTAGCCGTGGGAGTATTCCTCCCTGCCTTCGACGAGCATAAATTCGGCTTCACCCTCGGAGACCACCTCGGAGCAATACGTGCACCAAGTCATTCCGCGCGCGTGAAATTCCTGCTTGAGAAGCTCGATGCGCTTTGCGCCGTACTTGCTGACCGTCTGCCGAAGCGCCTCTCGCTCGGCGTAGAGATTGCGCGAAATCTGGTCGATGTTCTGCGCCGTCTGTTCCGCTTGCTTTCGTATAGCCAGAAGCTTTATTGCCGTCGCTTCTTGGTTCATAAAGAGCTCTCCTTTCTGTGTTTAGTTGTCGAGGTTCTAAATACAAGCTATCAAAAATATCAATAAGAGTCAAGCGAAAACAGAAACTCTTTCAAGTTTCTGTTTTTTAAAATTAATTATGAAAAATTTTGTGTCTTTGGCGGTAAATTCTCTCTCTTAACCTAATTGTCCTAATAAATACAAACTTCCATTTTTATCAACTGCCCATTGATGGTAGATAAAAACTTTTATTGATTTGGCAGTTGGACTCTTGAGAATTTCCACGCCACCTATTTCTATGTATCCCTCTTTTATTTCTTCTACGCTTGTATTTTGATTAACAGATGCCCAACTAAAAGGCATTAAGCAACTTTTAAATTCATTTTTACTAAGAATTGTTTGCCCGCATTTTTCGCTCATTTTTTGCCAGCCCCCTTCTCCACAATCAACGCAATCACCCGAACCGGTATTAATTGGTTTATTCAAAAAATAAAATATTCCGCCAAAGATTACAGCTAAAATAAATACAATCACCAAAATATATTTTTTGTTCATATATTTATTTTACTTTATTAATTTTTCTATTGAAGCACTAAACTCTTCTTTTACCAACTGGCGGTGTCTGTTTGAAAATATCCGAACGGAACTGACTGGGCTCGGCGGGC
>CAYIRS010000097.1:0-2740 GCA_964365895.1 uncultured Gammaproteobacteria bacterium | reverse complement strand
TCTAATTATCGGCGCGGTAATAATTTTTTGGATTTCCAGCGATGCGTTGAGGGTTTATAGTGTGGCCTGGGGAATATATTTTACCGCCATTTCGGGCGAGGCGGTTCAAGAAGTGAGTCCGGTTTGGCAGTTGCCTTGGTGGGGGAAAATGGGCCTGCAATTTAATATTTTAATTCAATTTGAAACCGTCGTTTTTTTTCTTTTAGTGCCCGCTCTCTGGCTTTTATACAAAAATAATAAAAACAATTTTTATTTTACGCTCTTAAGTTTTTTGGGATTTTTTGTTGCTCTGGGCCCGCCGCTTATGGATTCAAGCCGGCCCCGTTATTTATCCCTGTTAATTCCCTTTATGATTTTGCCGGCCGCTTATCTGGCAGGAAATTTATTGGAGCGGATCAGAAAAAATAATTTTTTCTTTGCCGTGCTGGTGATTGTTATTTTTATGGCACCCAATCTTTTTATTAATTTAAAATATGATTATTTATTGTCTCGCGGCAGCACTAAATTATCTTTATATAGTTGGATAAAAAATAATCTCAAGCCCGGAGAAAAAATTTTAATGGTAAATGGTTATTACCTGCAAGATTTAGTGCCCGATAAGCCATTAATTGCTTTAATAAAACAATACTCGCCCGGTTATTATTCAAGCCGTTTAGCGTTCATAGATAATCTGCCGTCCGCGCCCGGCCAGAACTATGGCATTTATTCAAATGGTTTTGTCTGTGAGTGGCCGAAAGAAGTTATGGAAAAATTAAAATTTGATTATGTGGCGATTTTGGATGCGGGAATCGGGTCAATTCCCAGCTTGAATTATTTTAAGATTTGTGATAGTATTCCCGTGTATAAATTAGCGGAAAGTCAGTTGGTTTTTAGCGAAAAAACAGCATTAGATAGTCATTACAGTATTGAAAGCGGACTCACAATTGAGTCCTATGTGCCGCTTTGGCAAATAAAGAAATTGGGCAAGCAATTAAGCATTTATAAGGTGTCGCCATAAAATAAAATAGTTTTGTAACCATCTCAAAATTAAAGTTATGGAAAAAAATAAAATAGAAATTAAATTATCGGCGGTAATTCCCATTTATAATGAGGAAGCGGTTGTCGCCGGGGTGATTGAGGATTTGAAAGGCAAATTATCAGAATTGAATATTGAGCATGAAATTATCGCGGTTAATGACGGCTCGAGCGATCAAAGCGGGTTTATTTTGGAAAAGATAGATGGCATAAAATTGATTAATCACCCGGTTAATAGGGGCTATGGCGCCTCGCTTAAAACCGGCATTAAAAACAGCCGGTATGACTGGATTTTAATTATTGACGCGGATGGCACTTATCCGACCGCGGCCATTTCTGAATTGATGGGCGAGGCCGGCCAATACGATTTGGTGGTTGGCTCTCGTCAAAAGAAGGGCAATGTTATTCCCCCCAATCGCCGCTTCGCCAAGAAATTTTTAAATTGGTTTGCCGGCTATTTAGTCGGACGCAAAATTCCCGACCTTAACTCCGGTTTGAGAATTTTCCGCAAAAAAATTGTTTTTGAATATTGGGATCTTTTTCCGAGCCGGTTTTCTTTCAGCTCAACTTTGACCATGATTTGCCTGACGCATGGCTATGAAACCGTTTTCCTGCCCATAGATTATTATCGGCGCCAGGGTAATTCTTCCATCCGGTCAAAAGATTTTTTCGGCTTTATAAGGCTGGTGGTCAAACTTTCTTTGTTTTTTAAGCCGCTTAAGGTTTTTATCCCCATCAGTTTGTTTTTATTAGCCATCGCTTTATTGTTGGGAATTTTATTTTATGCCGGTGTTATTGGGGTGCTTTTGGATACGACAATCATGATTTTAGGCGCGACGGCGTTGCAAACTTTTTTCTTTGGTTTGCTCGCGGAAATAGTCATTCATAATAAAAATTAATGCCGGATAATTTTGGCCAGCGCCTGTTAAAGGAAATTAAATATATTGCCGGCCTGGATTGGACATTTTCGGCCGTGGGCAAGCATTGGGATGAAACAACCGATTATGACGATATTAATGAGAGGACTTATTCTTATTTCCGGCGTTTTGTTGATGCGGCCAAGTTGTTTGATTTGCCCAATGGGAGATATACTTTGGATATTTGCTCCCGGACCGGCAATGGCAGTTTGTATTTTTGGCAAAAAGGAAAAATTTCTAAAGTTGTTTGCGCCGATGTCACTCAAAAAATGCAATTGCTTTGTGCCGCTAATTTAAAAAAATATCCGATTGATTTTACGGTTAAATATTTTAATGGCTACCCCTTGCCTTTTAATGATAATGAATTTGAAACGATTTTAAGCTTTGAAACAATTGAGCATCTTCCCCAGCCGCCGGATTTTATTAGAGAATTGTCTCGCGTGTTGCGTCCCGGCGGCTATTTGGCGCTCACCACCCCCAATATTTTATGGGAACCGGTTCATTGGCTGGCGGCTATTTTTAAACTTCATCACAGCGAAGGGCCGCACCGATTTATCAGGCATCGGAAAATAAAAAAAATAATCAAGCAAAATAATTTAGAGATAATCAAGCAAGGGACATTTATTTTAATTCCCGGCGGACCGAAATTTTTAATCAATTGGGGAGATAAATTAGAAAAAATCCTGCCTGATTTTATCGTGAGATTATTCGGCTTAAGGAGAATTTATATTTGCCAAAAAACAAAGGCCGTGCCTTAAGCCCAGTTATTTATAAAATGAGATGGTTGCAAAACTATTTTAGCTATAAAT
>CAYIRS010000096.1:0-2756 GCA_964365895.1 uncultured Gammaproteobacteria bacterium | reverse complement strand
TTTATTAAAAGAAAAATAACGATAAAAGAAATAATTTTGGCCACAGTCCCATTGCCCAAAATAATGGGCGTAAGCCAATTAAATACCGGCTCATAAAATTGGCCCGCCGCCCAAGCGCCCACGATCACGCCGATAATCGCGCCTATGGCCTGAATTAAGCCCATGACAAATCCGCCAATGACAAAAATCAAAACCAAAATGATTAAAATAACGTCAATAAGAGTGAAGGTCATATGATTATAAATTTTTAATTTGTCATTTTATTTTTGCAATCTTGGAAACAGCGCCTCGCCCTTGCTGACTTTCGTCCCGGGTTCCAACCGGCCCCAGACCGCAATATCGTCAAACCGCTGGCTGATAAAATCGCTCCAGCCCAGGCCGGCCATAATCTTTTGGGCGGTCATGGGGATTATCGGATAAAGCATCAAGCCCAAGTGGCGCATGGCTTCAAGCAAATTATACATCACTTCAATTAACCGTTCTTCATTGGTTTTAGCCAACTCCCAGGGCTTGTTGTTTTCAATATAAGCATCACAAACAGAATTCAATTTTTTAATCGCCTCAATCGCCTTATCAATCGCGAATTCGCCCATGGCTTTTTGATACTGGCGCCATGTTTCTTCTATCTCATTTTTTAAGTCCTTATTTTCCGTTTCCGGAACCGCGCCACCGAAATACTTTTCGGCCATGGCCAAAACCCGGCTGACTAAATTGCCGATGCCATTAGCCAAATCAGCGTTATATTGAATGGCAAAATTACCGGCTTTAATGTCGCCGTCCTGGCCGAAAGGAAATTGCGATAAAAGCAAATATCTGACCGCATCCGAGCCAAACGCGTCAATTAAAGCATTTGGGTCAATAACATTGCCGAGCGACTTGCTCATTTTTTCGCCGTCAATAGTAAAAAATCCATGGGCAAAAACCACCTTGGGAATTTTTTCACCAACCGCCAAAAGCAAGGCCGGCCAATAAACGGCATGAAATTTAATAATATCTTTGGCCATCAAATGAATCTCGGCCGGCCAGAATTTTTTAAATTTTCCCTCGTCTTGGCCATAGCCGAGAGCCGTAACATAATTCATCAACGCCTCCACCCAGACATAAGCCACCTGGCTTTTAGCAAAGGGCAGTTCAATGCCCCATTTGACGCTTTCGCGGGAAAGGGAAAAATCATCAAGCCCTTGTTTGAATAATCCCAAAACCTCCTTACGCCGGCTCTCGGGCATTATTTTTAATTCGCCGTTGTCTATCAAGCGCTCCACCTCGGGCAAATATTTTTTTAAATTAAAAAAATAATTTTTTTCCTTTAGTCGATCGGGTTCAATTTTATGGTCCGGACATTTGCCGTCCACCAACTCCTTCTCCGTGATAAATCTTTCGCAACCAGTACAATAAAGGCCTTCATACTCCCCTTCATAAATAGCGCCGGCGTCCTTTAATTCATTTAAAAATGACGCCACTCCTCTTTGGTGTAATTCGGAAGTGGTGCGGATAAAATAATCATTACTGATATCCAGTCGGTCCCAGGCCATCTGAAAAGCCGCTGAATTCATATCGCAAAATTCCTGCGGCGTCCGGCCGGCTTTCTCGGCGGACTGGGCCACCTTAGTGCCGTGCTCATCCGTGCCAGTCAAAAAGAAAACTTCATCGCCCGTTAAGCGATGGTAGCGCGCCAAAACATCAGCCGCAATAGTGGTATAGGCATGGCCGATGTGCGGGATGTCATTGACATAGTATATGGGTGTGGTGATATAAAACTTGTTCATAATACTTAAATAATAATATTTTTTAGCCAAAAAATCAAGGGTATAAAAAACCTGAGTCCAATAATTCATTTTCCTTTGGAAATAGCCATCATTTGGTAGCCCAGCAGGATCCTGACATAGTGCAATAGGTAGCCGGAGACGGAACGAGGAAAAGAGGAAATAAGATGCAGATGCTCTTTCAAATAATCAAAGACGGTTTCAATCTTGGGACGGATATGGAGCAGTTTGCATTGCCAGGGAGACATGATTTTTTTGTTCTGCTTAGGATGAGGAGGAGACACGACCAAGGTGCCGTAATTTTCCCAAATGATCTTCTTCATAACTGAGGCGGTGTAACCGCCATCCCCAACCGCCAGCTTAGTATATTGGTTTAAGATTTTGGGCATAGCTTGGGCATCATGATAAGAGGCGGGGGTAAAGAAAACAGCGCAGAGCTTTCCTTGCAAATCCACACTCGCATGTAGCTTGAAGCCATAATGCCAACCCTGATGATTTTTTCCAAATCGAGCAATGTTTTTGCAGGTTTTGTGTCTGTCCGCCCTAACCAACTTACAAACTTCCAGCATCGTGGAGTCCATGATTTTAATCGGGGCTTCAGCGCATAAAATACCGTTAAGAATAAAAATCAAGCGAGGCAGAGCGGCATGGCAATTTTCCACAAATCTTTTGTACCTAGGCAATCTCGGGAAATCATCTTGGTGATACAAGCCGAGTGATTGATAGAGGTCTTTTAACGTCTTGGATTTGATCGTCAGCGTATTCCAAATTAATATTGTAACCACCTCGTTTTCTGACAACAATTTGGGGCGTCCACTGGCCATGGGTTGGCTCTCTGAACCGGGCATTAAATCATCTACCCAAACATACAAATTTATGATATCTTTTTTATTAAGGACAAGCATTTTTGTTTTGGTTAAGGGGTTAGTAATACCTTAATTATACAAGAATGCTTGTTTTTGTTGGAGAAAGGGAATTATTGGACTCAGGTTT
>CAYIRS010000095.1:0-2785 GCA_964365895.1 uncultured Gammaproteobacteria bacterium | reverse complement strand
TTTTTATCAGGAGGATTCTTGCGAATCTCTATAACTCAAGCATTGCGCAAAAAACCCCCGTTCTATATGGAGGTTCGGTGCGGTCAAAGAATGTCGGCACATTCGTAAACCCAGACTCTCCCTTTGACGGAGCCCTTGTTGGCGGCGCCAGCTTGGACGCGCGTGAATTTCTGGAGCTTTTACGTCGTATTCATATAAAATAATATTTATGAAAAGAGGCATTGATGAATTGACGCAATTTATTTCTCAACACTTCTTATTTAATGAAGCGCATTATCCTGAGCTTAGAAATGCAAACGATGAGCAGCGTTTAGTATTTGCCATTAAGCATTCCGCGCTGCATTTTGCAAAAACAGCAGGAAAGATCTCTGCTGTAGCAGAGGATATCGATCATGGTACAAAGCCAAATCTAGATGAGCTTCGCACAAATATTCCCAAGGCCCTCATTAACACTCTTCGATTAGCTGAGCTCGTTGGGATGTCTGAAGCCGACATTATAAAAGCAATTGAGAAAAAGTATGGAGCGAGTGTTGATGAAAATTAAAATCCGTCCAAGGAAGTTAACTCATACATGAGGAATAAAAAATCTCGCAACAGCGGGGCCCCCTCCCCGCCTGATTACCAAGTTAGAACCCTAGAAAATAAAGACATACCAAGCTTCATATGGCGAAAAAGGCAAGAAATGACCCAAAAACAAGTAAAGGGATAGTTTGGCAAAAACTGCTCGACGCTCTTTATGCGGATATAGGTAATGTTGTCTCAAACGAGAAACTAATTAAAGTTTCCGGACAACACAACTATGCCCGCCGCGTTCGAGAGTTACGAGCGGAGGGTTGGGATATTGTGTATAGCGCAAGCCCAACAGGATATATTCTGCGTTCAACTAATAAGACTTCCAAAAATGCTGATGTTTATATCAATTTCAAATTGAGGCAAAAAGTTTTAGAAAGGGATCAGTATACTTGCCAACTTTGCGGACACAAAGCAAACGAAAAATATGCCGACGGTGAATCGGTAAAACTTGAAGTGGATCATATCCTTCCTCTGAAACAGGGAGGAAAAACCGTTGAGGAAAATCTTTGTACTTTGTGCAGTCGTTGTAATGCTGGAAAGAAATCTCTCTTGGATTATCCAGAAACAGTTAAAAACCGCATAATCTCGGTTAATCTTCCTAATGATGTACGAGAAAAACTAAGCAAGCTGTCTTTGAAGCGGGGCGAGACGATCAACAGTCTCATTTTGGACGCTATACGCAGGGGTATTAAGGAGTTGAAATAATTCTTTCCCGACTGCATAAGCAAGGCGACACGGAACAGCGTTACCTATTTGTTTTGCAACCTGAACATTTGAGCCAATAAAAACATACTTGTCAGGGAAAGTTTGAAGTCGTGCCGCCTCTCTTATTGTAATTGGTCGGTGTGCTTGCGGATGTAAATAACATCCCTTTTCGGGTTTGAAAAATTCTGTGCGAATTGTCAAAGACGGAGCGTCCCACCTTAGCCGACCAAAAACATCAGTTGAGCCTGTTTTCTTTCTTTTCCAGCAATCGGGAGTTAGTGCTAAAGGTAGATCAAACCGATTACCCCCGGGCGGAATTGATTTGTAACGTTTGAGAGAAGTTAGTGTTGGATTTCTTCCAATATGCCAGTCTTTTCCCGTTGGGTCTAAAGGTAAATCTCCGATTGCGTTTTTAACCGTTGTCCATGACTCTAGATGTCTGTTGAGTAAATTGAAGTCATTGGGATTTGTGTGCGTTGGCTCAGGATGTTTTGGTATTCCTATTCTACTGCCCAAAATAATCACCCTTTTCCTTTTTTGCGGAACTCCATACTCAACTGCGTGTAAGACTTTTTCTCTCACCTCATATCCCAATTCTTGAGCCATTTTCTTTATGCTGGGAAATTCATCGCTTGTTAGAAGTTGAGGAACGTTTTCCATCAAAAACATCTTTGGCTTGAAGAATGCGACAAAACGCATATATTCTCGCCACATCTGATTGCGAGGATCATCCTTTTTTTGTTTACCTAACTGACTAAATCCCTGACATGGTGGTCCCCCCACAATAAGATCAACTGTTTTTACTCCAATTTGCTTTGAAAATTCTTCTAAATCAACAGAAGTAATATCTCCTTCATGTACAACCATATTTTTGTGGTTAGCGCGCAGGGTCTCACAACTCCAATGATCCCAATCAGTTGCGGCGAGCGGCCGAAAACCAGCTTGTTCAATTCCAATGGACAAGCCACCGGCTCCAGCAAATAGATCAATGAAAGTTGGTTTTTTGTTACTCATAAGTAATAATCCCATTTTAGCATTTATTAAAATTCTCGCCTAAGCACACCGACGACTTTACCCTGTACTTCAACATTTGTTTCGTAAAATGGCTTCATGTATTTATTCGCCGGAACAAGTTTTATTCTTTTTTTCTCACGATAAATCTTTTTGAGCGTAACTGCGTCTTTGTCTGGCAAATACGCTACCGCTTTTTCTCCATCATCAACTGTTTGCTGTTCACGAACAATCACAATATCGCCGTCTGATATGCCCTCCTCAATCATACTTGTTCCGGCAACTTTCAGAGCGTAATAATTTGCACCCCTTGAAAGCATACTCCGTGGAACTTCTATCGGTTCGGGATTTCTGATTGCCTCTATCGGCCCTCCGGCAGCGATTAGTCCCATGAGCGGGATTTCAACCAAGTCTCTTTTTTGATCGTTGAACGCTTGAATCGAACGCCTTTTGCCTTTATCCGCAGAAAGCAAATTTTTCTTTCGCAAATAGGAAA
>CAYIRS010000094.1:0-2800 GCA_964365895.1 uncultured Gammaproteobacteria bacterium | reverse complement strand
ATCAAGCGCCGTTTGGCGGCTTGCAAGCGGTTTTGGTCGGCGATTTTTTTCAACTCCCTCCGATTTTTAAGGCCGAGGCGGGCAATAGCCAATCGGCTTTTCTTGAGGAACCGCCGGCTCGTTTTGCTTATAATTCATCGGCCTGGGAATTAACCAATCCCATCATCTGTTATCTCACCGAACAATATCGGCAGGACGACCATGATTTTTTAGCCGTGCTTTCGGCGATTCGGCGCAATGTTTTTAATCGCGAACATTGGCGCCAGATTGAAAAGCGGAAAATCGACGCTCACGACGCGCCTCACGGTATCACCAAACTTTTTTCGCATAATATTGACGTGGACCGGGTCAATAATGAAACGTTGAATAAGCTTCCGGGCAAACCCGAAAAATTTCTTATGCAGTCGCAAGGCCAAAACGCGTTTGTCGCTTCGCTTAAGAGGGGTTGTCTTTCGCCCGAGACGCTTTGCCTGAAAATCGGCGCCGCCGTGATGTTCACCAAAAATAATCCCCGAGAAGGATTTGTCAACGGCACGCTCGGCGCGGTTAAGGAGTTTGACGAATTAAGCGGTTATCCGATTGTTAAGGCGCGCAACGGTAGAGTAATTAAAGTGGAGCCCATGAATTGGACCATAGAAGACAATGGCCGGACGCGGGCGCGCCTCACCCAACTGCCGCTTCGCTTGGCTTGGGCGATAACCGTGCACAAGAGTCAGGGCATGAGCTTGGATGAAGCGGTTATGGATTTGAAAAATGTTTTTGAATTCGGCCAGGGCTATGTCGCGCTTTCCCGCGTTCGCCGGTTTTCGGGCTTGCATCTGCTCGGCTGGAATGAACGCGCTTTTCAAGTCCATCCGGAAATTATTATTCAAGACAAAATTTTCCGTTCGGCGTCAGACGAGGCCGAAATAATGTTTTCCAAAATTTCGCCGGCCGAACGGCAAAAAAATCAGCAGGATTTTATTATTGCCTGCGGCGGCGAACTCAAGGCGAGCGACCGAAAAAAATCCGGTCTGGCTAAAGTAAAATTTGAGACGCACAAGGCGACTCTGGCGCTTTGGCATGAAGGCAAAAACGCGGCGCAGATTGCCGAAACGCGCGGACTTAAAGAAGGGACGATTCTTAGCCATTTGGAAACATTGATTAAAAAAGGAAAAATTAATTATCTGGATATCTTGCGGATTCTTAAACCGCCGCTGATTGAAGCCCTGCCTAAAATTCAGGCGGTTTTCCGCGAGCTTGATACGGACAAACTCGCGCCGGTGTTTGAAAAATTCAATGGCTTGTATTCATATGATGAATTGCGGTTAGCGAGAATGACGTTTGATAAAGAATAAAAATGTTTTTAAGTGCCATTGATTATTTTCTTGATTTTTGTTAGTATTTTTTAAGGAAGAAACGGAGGAAAAAGATGGAAAAGCTGAAGAAGACCGGTACGCCATTAAAGGACCTATTTATTATTGAGCCATTGGTGTTTGGCGATGAAAGAGGGTACTTTTTTGAAAGCTGGAATGCGCATGATTTTAGGGAGATTATCCTTGACGTTGCTTTTTGCCAAGATAATCAATCAAAATCATTAAAGGGGATTTTGCGGGGCATGCATTTTCAAATTAAGCATCCCCAAGCTAAGCTGGTTAGAGTGGGTTATGGCGCGGTCTATGATGTGGCCGTGGACATTCGTCCGCAGTCGCCTACTTATGGCCGCTCATTCGGCATTGTTCTTTCAGAAGAAAATAAAAAAATGCTGTTTATCCCGGCCGGATTCGCCCATGGTTTTTTAACTTTATCCGAGCTGGCGATTTTTCTGTATAAAGTAGATATCCCCTATAATGCCAAGGATGAGGGCGGCATTATTTGGAATGATCCGGACTTAGCCATTAATTGGCCTTTGGCTGAATGGGGGATTGGCGAGAGCAAAATTAAAATCAATGAACGCGATAAAAATTTACCAAGAATTCGGGAGATAAATTTTCCCAAAACGCCGGTGCACTGACCGGCTTTTTTAATTGAAAATTATTCGTAATAATGGGAAAAATTTGCTATTATTTAATTATGAAAGTATCATTATACGATTTTAATGAAAAAATTCAGATAAAAAATATGCCCAAAATTTTTATCGTTCGGCATGGACAGGATGTGGACAACGCCAACAATATTTTAAACGGTTTGCGGGATTTGGATTTGACTGATTTGGGGCGCGAACAAGCAAAAGAGGCAGCGCAAAAATTGAAAGACAAGAATATTAAAATAATTTATTCTTCGCCCCTTAAGCGCGCTCTGGAAACCGCCCAAATTATGGCCCGCACCTTGGGCGTTAAAAAAATCATTGTCAATAATGATTTAAGGGAAAGGGATTTTGGCGTTTTGACCGGCAAATCGCTGGCCGATATTCCCAAATATTCAAAAAATAATTTGCCCATTGACGGTACGGTTTATTTTTTAGACGTTAAAAAAGCCGAGAATTTTCCGGCGGCTTATGAACGAGCGAAAAGGGCTTTAGAAAAAATTGTTGCCAAAGAAAATGGCCAGAATATTCTCATTGTTACCCACGGTGATTTTGGCAAGATGCTTCAGGCCGCTTATTACGGCTGGGGCTGGGAGCGGGGATTAAAAACGCCGCATTTTGGCAATGGCGATATTTTAAAGCTGGTGGCGCGTCCCGATTAAAAAGAAAATTTTAAAAATAACGCGATAATCAACCCAAAAGAGAAAGTCCGATTTTTGCGTAATATTAAATAAGCAATCTATGTCCCTTCCGGAAAATTGCGACCAAAAAACCGATGAAGAATTGGTATCCTTG